>NZ_JACNDD010000129.1:0-19373 GCF_017351395.1 Pseudomonas sp. FW305-28 | reverse complement strand
GCTCGCTCCCACAGGGATTGTGCTTAATTGACGGGCATCAGGGCCCGATGCCAATCAATCGCTTGGTGCCCAGCAGCCATGCAGCGACATGCGCATCCGGAAGGGAATCCTGATCCGGGCAATGGGGCCGCTGGCCATGTCACGGGTGTCCAGCACCACCAGTTCACTGCGCCCTTCGGCAATGAGGTTGAGCATGGCAACCACGTAGCCATCGGCTTCCTCTGCATCCGCCGAGCGCGGTATGAAGATGGGTTCCTGGAAGCATCCGCTGTCGCCGGGAAACCAGGCGTCGGTGCGGCCTGTCTGCAGGTCCAGGTGCGCCAGCAGGTTGAAAAACTGGAAGGGCATCGGCCCATTCGCCGGGTTGTAAGGCCGCTCAGGATCAAAGGCGAGCAGGAACCCATGCCGGTATTTTCGACCGATGTAGCGATCATCACACCGTGGAAACTCGCAGGGATATTCCGTCAGTGGCTGCGGTTGAACGTCCTCCTGCGTGCCATTCAGGTCGAAGGTCCAGCGCATCAGGCTGGCGGCCAGGGTTTCAGGCGGTGGTACGTAGCCGTCGGCCTGGGGGAAGAAGTAGAAGATATTCCCGCCGGTGACCGGCATGTCCACGTACACCTTGCCGCCCTCATCGAACGCATTGAGCGTATGCCCCTGGAAACCGTCCTTGGGCCCCTTGAACCAACGCACATCTTGCCCGCGCCCGTTGCGCGGCACGATGGCGAACAGCTGAGGCAGGTCGGGTTGCCACTGGAAATGCGGCCCGCCGTTTTTCATGCGCTCGACGTCAACCGTCAACGGAATCAATGGGAACACCACGTACCGTTCGGTCACCGCGAAATCATGCACCATCGCCGCATAAGGGGCCTGGAACCAGATCTCGTGCAGCAGCTTTCCGTCCGGCGAGATTTCGAAGTAGGCCAGGTCGGGCGTACCGTCGCCTTTGGCCTCATAACTGCAGGCCAGCAGGTTGCCTGTCACCGGATCGAGCTTGGGGTGGGCGGTGAACGTCGCGGCTTTGATCTGCCCATCAAAGGTCCATTCGCCGAGGGTCTCCAGGGTTTCGAGATCCATCGCCCAAGGCAGGGCATCTTCCTTGAGTGCCAACAGGACGCCGTTGTGAGGGATAACGGTGGTGTTGGCGGTGGTGTTGTTTTCTGCCGCTAAGGGGTCATTGGTGTAGACGTTTCGATAGACGCCGTTGAGCGAACGACCTTCACGGCGCTGGGCCAGCAGGCGATCGGTCTTCACGTAGCGGCGTCGCATCGAGACTTTGCCATTGGCAAAGTTGAAGCGGCTAACCATGCCGTCGCCGTTGAAAAAAATGTCGTTACCCAGCATGGGTGGGTACTGCGGGTCTGGCGCCACCTGATAAAACGTCCCACAGATCGAAGCAGGCAGGATGCCTTCGATCTCAAGATCGAACACCTCTGCTTCCACGCGGCTGGGCGTGTAGAGAGCACCGGAAAATTCAGGGGTTTGAGGGAATGGAATACTCATCAGGCAATCTCGTCAATGTGCGGGTTCGTTCAGGTTCAGGCCGATTGCGGGGACATCGCCGGTCCGGAAGGCTTCACGCCGCGGCGAAAGCGTGCAACTACCAAGCACGAGATCACCAAGGCTAGCAGATAGGCTGAGGCGGCCAGCCATCCGACCGCGCGGAAGTGTCCCTCGCCCACGACCAGTGCGGCGCCAAACGGGCCGAGTCCCTGGCCGATGAAAATCGCAGCGTTACCCAGGCCTGCCAATCGGCCGGAAGGGTCCAGTTCCGCCGCCATGGAAAGCAGGTAGGGCAGGCTGAAAAACCAGACCATATGGATCAGGCAGGCCGTGGTGATAAAGGCAACGGGGCTGGTGCCATAGACCATGATCAAGGTCGCCAGCAATGCCGTGCCGAAGCTCAACAGTTGCGGAAACAGCAGGCCCAGACGCCGTCCGATCAGCCCGGCCAGCCCGGCGCCAAGGGCTCCGGCAAGGATGCTGCCGCCGAGGATGCCGCCAATCTGCTGGGGCTCCAGGCCGATGCTCTTGCCGATGCGTTCCTGGTACACCCACAGTGCCGAGTGGCCGAAGAACAGCAGGGCAAACAGCAGGATCAACAGCATGGCGGTGAGACCGAATGGCTGGATCGAGCCATTGGCCGCGCGATGTGCTTGCGGGTAGTGCTTGGGCACTCTCCAGCAACCCAGCGCTGCGAGCACGCTGGTGATCGCCAACAGGGAAAACGCGCCATTCACGCCAAATGTTTGGAGGACCCGCGGCATGGAGGTCACCAGCAGCATGCCCCACAGCAGGTTGCCGATATTGATGACCGCGAAGGTCGCATCCTTGGAGGTGCGCAGCGCTGCGGTGGCATAGACCACCGCCATGACCGCGCCGCCGCTGGCGCCGCAGATCATCCTGGAAATGACCAGTCCGGTCTGGCTGTGCAGTTGTGTGCTGGCCAGGTTACCTAATGCCAGGATCAACAAGGCCACCAGGGCGAAGCGGCGCCGGTCGACGCTCGCCATGAACAGGGCGCAGGCTCCGCAAGCGATGGCCATCGCCATGAGTTCCGCGGCGAAGATAGCGCCGATTGCATTGAGCGGCAGGCCGAGCTGGTCGATCAGGGCACCGCCCAGGATCGGCTGGATCTGTAGCGTCCCCAGGGAAATGACCATCATCAGGCAGATGGCGCCCAGTGATTTTTTGCTATCGATGGAGTCGAGTGCGTTCATGAAGCATCACCTCAGGTAAAGAGCCTGCTCATACGTGAGCCGCCTACACGTCAATCAGAACTTGTGAACGTAGCGAACCTGCACCTGGTAATCCGCTCGGGAGCGATTCTCGACGCCGGTTTCTTTATAGGTGTTGAGCCAGAAGGCTTTGTCTTCGGTGATTTTCCAGAACAGGCCCGGGCCAAAGCCCAGCACCTTTTCCCGGGAGTCGGTCAGGGTGTTGCCGTTGACCTTGTCATCCGAAATCTGTCGGAAGTAGTAACCGTTGATGCCGACCGAGACCTTCGGAAACACTTCGTACGAGGCGGTGAAGTTGGCCCATGCCGACTGTCCTGACTGGGTGTCGTGCACCGTTTGCCCTTCAAAGAACTGCTGCGAACTGCTCGCCGGATCGTCGTTCTTGAAGTTGTACAGATAGTTCAGCCTCCAACTCACTTCCCAACGGGGTGCCGGCATCCAGGTCGCTGCCCAGTAGGGGTTCAGGGAGAAGTGGTTGGAGCCAGGGTTCAGGTCTTTGTCTTTGTCGTACTTGCCTGTTGGCAGGAGGGTGTCGAAGGCCATGCGCTGCACGAAAACCGGCCGGCCGCTGGCGTCGACGATCGGATCGAACTGGATCTGTGGCCCGACCGTGACATCGCCCAGGCCGGTAGCGTTGTCCTTGAGCTTGGCCCCGTTGTCGCCGAAGTCGCCATCCAGGGAAACGACGGGTACCAACAGGCTCCAACCCAGGTGTGCCCCTCCCGCGAAGGTGTCGGGTGAGTAGTAGCTCAACTGATTGATCATCGTGATGACGTTGATCTTCGGGTCATCGAAGGCGCCGTTTTTCTTGCCGCCGTTGGTCCTGATGCTGCTGGCGGTGCTGAACTTCAGGTAGGTCTGGTGAGTCAGCCCGGGTGGCCCCGCAAACCCGTCGTAGAAGCTGGTGCCGCCCAGGTTGATACCGCTGGGTTGGCTTACGGAAGGTGGTGGAGGGCCATCGGCGGCATGGGCGGCAAATGACGCGAAGCTGAGTGCCAGGCACGCTGGCAGGGATTTGGTCGGGCTCATTGAAGTGGCTCTATTCTTGGAATTGTGAGCGGGGGAATGTCCCCTGGCACTTCGACTTTAAGTCCCGGTGGTGGGTGATGCTTGAGCGCAACGGCCAGAGTTGACTGGGAGCGCCATTGACCGGGAGAAACGGGAGCGAGCTGCTCAGCCGCCAGCGCCAACGGCGCGCCAGGCGGCCTCGGCCAACTGCTGCCGGTAGTCTTCAGGGCTGCGTTTGACGCGGGCCGAGAGCCAGGCGCGGCAGTAGCTCTCCGCCGAACCGATGATCAGTGACGGGATCAGTTCGAAAGGCAGGTCCTGCAAATCCTGCTGGTGGGCCGGGTCGCTGAACCATTTCTTGAGCTCGGCGTTCCTGGCCAGATTCGCCTCGGCGAGCCGTTCGTTGAAGCCGCTGCGCGCGACCGCAAAGCGCGCCTGGTACTGGAACCGCGCCCAATCGGGTTGGCTGACCACCCAATCGACGTAGCTGAACACCAGGGCATGCACCCACTCCTGGGTCGAGGTGACAGCGCCAAGGTAGCTGTCCCGCAGCCGCGCCTGATCGTCCAGGGCGGTCATGTACAACGCCGCGACCAAGCCTTCCTTGTTGTCGAAATGGTGATAAATGGCCCCCACGCTCATCTGGCTTTCGGCCCGGATGATATCGATGGTGGTCGCTTCTATGCCCTGTTGGTTGAACAGCGCCAGGGCACATCGAAGGATGTGCCGCTTGGACTCGGCACGACGCCCTGGGTAGCAGCGCTCGAGGAGATCGACAGGTTCCATTTTTCGGCCCAGGCAAAAAGTGGCCATGGTAATTGAAACAAAGGCTCGGCACGAGCGATTGACAGGGTGGACATTTACAGAATATTGTTCTGTAACAGAGCAATATTCTGTAAAAGAGTAATGTTCTGTTCATGACTCCAGCCCACCTGACCAGAGATGCCCCATGAGCCAGACTCTCAGCATGTACCAAAGCGTTGGTCCGTCCGCTTTCAGCAATATGGCCTGCCAGATGGCACCGTACTTCGGCACCATCAACCCGGAGATTTCGCTGTTGGCCCCCGGCCGCAGTGAGGTGAAGGTGCCGTTCCGCAAGGAAATCACCAATCACTTGGCCTCCGTTCATGCGATCGCGTTGTGCAACGCGGCAGAACTGGCGGGCGGCATGATGACCGAGGTGTCCATCCCTGGCGGAGCTCGTTGGATTCCCAAAGGCATGACCGTCGAATACCTGGCCAAGGCCAAGACGTCCATCCACGCCATTGCCGACGGTAGCGACATCGACTGGCAGACCTCGGGGGACAAGGTTGTCCCGGTCGAGATCTTCGACGAGGGCGGCGTGAAAGTCTTCACGGCACGCATCACCATGAATGTAAAACTCGGTTAGGTCGCCTGACCCATCAGGCATCGACCGTTTCCGCCAGAGGCGCCATCAGCCACTGGCGGAAACGGCTGATGCTTGAGGCAAGGCTAAAGATCAAGGACCAGATCAGAAGTGGGTTTGCTGCAGCACAGCAAGCGCAGGCCTTTGTCGATTTCCCGCTGCCTGATACCGCCGTTGTGATGCATGTCCACCGTGCCCTGGAGCAGGGCCGTCTTGCAGGTGCCACAAATACCCTGGCTGCAGGAGGAGGGCACGATCGCGCCGGCTTTCCTGGCGGCAGACAGCACGGTCTGATTGCCCGGCATGCTGAACGTCTTGCCCGACCGCGACAGGGTCACGGTGAAGACGTCCTGTTGATTGAGCGAAGCCGCCTGCTCGATCAACGGTTCTTCATTCAGTGCGGCGATGTCGAAGCTTTCCTGGTGGTAGTGGGCGAAGTCGAATGCCGCCTCCCTGAGCAGCGACTTGACCGCTTCCATGTAACCCTGGGGGCCGCAGGTAAAGATTTCCCGCTCCTGGTAGTCCGGCACGTGCTGGCTCAACAACGACAAGTCGAGCCGGCCTATCGGTTGCTGCCATTGAGCGGTGTCGCCGAGACCTTCGCAAACACTGATGACCCGCAACCCCGGCATGGCGGCCTGCATGCGCGTCAGTTCCCCGTGGAAGATGATGTCGGTGGGCGTGCGGGCGCTGTGCACGAAAACGATGTCGAGGTTGCCGGCCATGTCGCACGCGGCCCGGGTCATCGACATCAGGGGCGTTACGCCGGAACCGGCGGACAGGTACAACAACTTGGTCGCCGGATGGCCGACCGGTGTGAAGCTGCCCGCCGGGCCGCAGGCCTTCAGGTTGTCGCCGGGCTTGAGGTGGTCATGCAGCCAGTTCGACACCGCGCCCCCCGGTACGCGCTTGACGGTAATGGAAAACGCAAATGGCCGGGTCGGGGAGGATGACAGGGTGTAGCAGCGGGCAATGGTCTGCCCGCCAATGACCGGTGAGATCGTGATGAATTGACCGGGCTCGAAGCTCAGGGCGCTGAAGTCCGCACAGCGAAAAATAAAGGTTTTGACGTCATGGGTTTCCTGGCGCACAGCGCAGCATTGCAGGGTTTTCTGTTCACCGCTGTGCCATTGCGCGCCGAACGTGCCCCAGGTGGCCGGGTCGGTAAAACGCTGGAGAGCGCTGGCGTTTCCAGGACGCGTCAGGTTTTCGTAAGTCGTCATGTTCATTCCTCACACGCCATGGGCGGCCAGACGCGCCGCGTACCAGCGAGAGAACTGGTCGACATAGGTTTCGGTGAAGGCCGAGAACGGCCCGGGCGTGTAGGCAGGATCCTGGGTGCCGCTGTGGGTGATGCCGACGAGGCTGGCGTCCTGCAGGTTGGTCGCGACCCAGACTTCGGTCAGCTTATCTACCTGGTAATCGACGCCTTCGACGGCATCGGCATGGACCAGCCATTTGGTGCGCACCAGGGTTTTATCGGACGCCAGCGGGATGATGTAGGAGACCACGGCATGGTCGCTCATGATGTGGGTCCACGAGTTGTGTGTCCAAAGATGCACATCGCCCAAGTCGCGGCGCGTGAGCTCGCCAAACAGCCGGGTGCACGCCACGCGGGTGTCCAGGGTCTGGGATTCGCCGTTGCCGGCAATGGCCAGTCGCTGCGAGCGGAACTGGGTCACGGCGTCTTCACCCAGGTGTTCGACGGCATCGCAGATATAACCTTCGTGCTCCCAGTTGGCCTTGGTCTCGGCATTGCGGCGGTGATACTCCGCCAGCGCCTGGAGTGAATCCTCCCCCAGCCCGTCGGTGCAGAAACCGAAATCTTCGGGCAGGAAAGAGGCGGTCAATTCCGGGTGGGTGGCGGCGCAGTGATAACACTCGCGATTGTTCTCGATCACCAGCTTCCAATTGCCGTTCTCGATGATTTCCGATTCGTAGGCGATCTTGGAATGGGCGAGGTCATATTGGGCGAAACGCGGTGTCATGACCTGGTCAAGGTACAGGATGTCTTCCGGCGGTTCGTCGCCCAGGCAGACGAAGACATGGGTGCCGACGATCCGAGTGTGCACCGGGATCAGGCTTTTACAGGTTGGGTCGAAGTCCTGGCCCATGTGTGCCGCATGTTTCAGGCTACCGTCCAGATCGTAGGTCCACTGGTGATAGGGGCAGACCAGCATGCCCACCGTTGACTTGCCAGCCTGTTTCAAGCGCGCCCCACGGTGCCGGCAAACGTTGCGAAAGGCCTGCACATGCTCATCATCGTCGCGTACCAGGAGGATGGAGGATTTGCCGATATCGAGGGTGGAGACATCCCCGGGTTCGGGGACGTCGCTGGTGACCCCCACCAGAATCCAATGCTGGGTGAAGAAGATATCGACATCGGTTTCAAAAATATCCTGGCGACCAAACAAACCGCCCGGCATGCCATGGCCCGGCGTGCGGTCGGTCAGAAGTTCACGATGGGTCTTCACGGTATTGATTGTCATTATGGGTCTCGCTCAAACGCAAAGTTGATCAGGCGGCGAGTACAGTTTGGAAAGGTGGCATAAGACCGTCAACGCGCTTTATTTTCACGCTCGCATAACTTTGCGTTATGCGTAAAAGTGGTCTTTAACATCTTTGTAATCAATGGTTTAGATGGCTGTCATCGCGCAGCCAATCGATCAGTGCCTGGGTGATGGGCTCACGTTTCCGACCGCTCGGAATAACCAGGTAATAAGCGTCTTTTGGCTTGACCACGTAGGGCGTAATTCTGATCAGTTCACCGCTGTTGAGCCGGTGCGCGATCAGCCGACTCCACCCCAGCGCAATGCCGTGGCCTTGAATAGCCGCTTCGATCGCATCGTTATAGGAACTGCAGCGAAAGGAATAGTTGAGCTTGGGGCGCATATCGCCCAGTTCCCGACACCAACGGTTCCAGGTCATCCAGCCTTCCAGGGTGGAGTCCGAATCAATCAGCGCCGTGTCCAGGAAATCGGTAACGGATGAAGGGGCTGCGTTGGCGGCAAGCCAGACCGGCGCGCAAACGGGAAACACTTCTTCATCGAACAGGAAAACCGAACTGCCATCCTCCCATTTCCCATTGCCGAAACGGATGGCCAGGTCGACGTCATCGCGGTATGAACTGGGCGAGACCTGTTGCGTCAGCAAGCGCAACTTCAACTTCGGTTGCAGGGTGCGCAGTGCAATCAACCGGGGGAGTATTCTCAAGTGAGAAAACGCTTCCGTGCAGGCGATGGTGATCTCCTGCTCACCAATGCCCTCGGCAATTTTGTCGAAGACACTGGCCATGCGATGAATGGACTCCGCGACGACCAGATGCAGGACATAGCCTTCGTGCGTCAGCTTGATCGACCGATGAAGGCGATGGAACAGCTTGGTCTCCAGGGTATCTTCCAATAACCGGATCTGCTTGCTGACGGCGGCCTGCGTGACGCCCAGCTCTTGGGCGGCGAGGGTGAAACTGGCCAGCCGCGCCACGGCTTCGAATTCCAGCAACGCCGTCATCGACGGTATCAACCGCCGATAGCCCTTGACCTTTTTATCGATATCGCTGGGTTGCATAGGTGTGTTCCAACGCCGTGCCGGGTGATTCAAGCCACCGAAGATGCTCTTGCGGGTTCAGCAAGCACAGGGTGCGACAGGTTGTGCCCCAACAGTGCCCGATACAGTTCACCGTCGCCCAGGATGCCCAGGACAGTATCGGCCTCATCCCGCACGATCAAGGGATGGCCCGTTTCGTAGCGAATCTGCAGGGCGTCGCGCATGGTGGTGATCGGCGGCACGCAAGTCGGTTGTCGCGCCAAGGTGTCGATTCGCTCGGTCGGATTCCATGATTGGACGTGTGCAGTGGTGGCGCCTTTTCGAACGCTGGTCAGATGCCGCTGCGGGTTCACCACCATCCACAGGTTTTGAGCCGTATCCAGGCAATATTCGTCGCGGGCCAAAACGCATTGGTCCAGTGGGGTCATCAAGCTTTTCGCGCACAGCACATTCAACGGGTTGGTGTGGGCGACGAAGTTGCGCACGTAGTCGTCGGCCGGGTTGAGTACGATCTCTTCGGGCGTGCTGTACTGGATGATCTTGCCGTCCTTCATGATGGCGATCCGCGTGCCCAGTTTCAGGGCTTCGTCCAGGTCATGGCTGACGAACACGATGGTCTTGTGCAGCTTGCGCTGCAGATCAAGCAACTCATCCTGCAGGCCTTGGCGGATCAGCGGGTCTAGGGCCGAGAACGGTTCGTCCATCAGCAGGATGTCGGCGTCCATCGCCAGGGCGCGGGCCAGGCCGACCCGTTGTTGCATGCCGCCGGACAGTTCGTCGGGCTTCTTGTTGCGCCATTGGGTCAGGCCCACCAGCTCGAGCTTCTCATCCACCAGCTTGCGGCATTCCTTTTCCGAGCGGCCCTGCATTTCCAGGCCGAAGCTGATGTTCTCGCGCACCGTCAGCCAAGGCATCAGGGCGAATTTCTGGAACACCATGGCGATGCGCTGGGTGCGCATCATCTTCAGTTCGGCGGGGGTGCAGGAAGCGATGTCGATCTGCCGGCCTTCGTGCTCGACGAACAACTTGCCACGGCTGACGGTGTTCAAGCCGTTGATGCAACGCAGCAGGCTGGATTTGCCAGAGCCGGACAGGCCCATGAGCACGCAGATCTCACCTTTGTTGATTTCCAGGTTGGCTTTCTCCACACCGACGATCAAACCGGTTTTCTGAAGAATCTCCGGCCGCGAAAAGCCTTGGTCGAGTAGTTCCAGGGCGGGCTTCGGACGGGCGGCGAAGATGACGTCGACGTCTTCGAAACGGATGATGCTCATACGTCACCTCTTTTCACGGTTTCCCGTTGTTTGCAGATTCGATCGAGGATGATGGCCAGCAGCACGATCGCCAGGCCGGCTTCGAAGCCCATGGCGATATCGGCGGTGTTCAGTGCATTGACCACCGGTTTGCCCAGGCCATCGGCACCCACCAGCGCGGCGATCACCACCATCGACAACGACAGCATGATGCACTGGGTGATACCGGCCGCGATGCTGGGCATCGCATGGGGCAGTTCGATACGCGACAGGAGTTGGCGACGGGAGCAGCCGAAGGCTTTGCCGGCGTCCATGAGTTCGTCCGGAACGTCGCGGATGCCCAGGTAGGTCAGGCGGATGGGCGCGGCAATCGCGAACACCACCGTGGAGATCAGGCCCGGGACCACACCCAGACCGAAAAGGGTCAGGGTAGGAATGAGGTAGACGAAGGTCGGTACGGTCTGCATCAGATCGAGCACCGGACGCATCAAGGTGTAGAACATCGGCCTGTGCGCGGCGACAATGCCCAGCGGTACGCCGATGATCACGCACACGAGTGTGGCGAACGTCACCTGGGCCAGGGTTTCCATGGTTTCCTGCCAGTAGCCGAGGTTGAATATCAGCAAGAATGAAAAGGCGACGAAAAGTGTCAGGCTGACCTTGCGTTGGATGTAATAAGCGAGGAACGCAAATATCGCGATCAAAGCCAGGGGGTTGAACCACAGAAGGGCGTGCGTCAGCGCAGTGATGGTCCCGGACAACGCCAGGGATATAGCGTCGAATACGTCTGCGCCATGCTGCGTCAACCAATCGACATACCGGGCAATGATCTCGCCCAAGGGAAGTTTCTCTTGTGTAATCCACATATCACTAATCCGGCTGATGGAAGAAATGACTCGCGAACGCAACCACCCGGGCACAGGCGTGTACGGCTGATCCAATCGCACGGCGGGGTTGAAATTCTGTTATCGCTGGGCGATGCGTTACCTGGCGGGGGCTAGGTTCTGTCCTGGCTGGAGCATCGATGACCTCGCTTCAAATGGTTGATATCTGTGGCCCAAGCGTTCGGGCAGCACAGAGCGCCTGCGCGCTGAACTCGCGTTGGCAGTTATCTGGATTTGGGCAGTGGGTGACAGATGAAGGGTATGACGAAGGCAGTCGTTCCGGCATTCTTTGGCCGGATGGCGAAGTTCTTTCAGCGGCGTTCAGCAAAAAAATCATAATGGCGGCTCGTTGTTGTTGTTTTAGAGTCCTTGCCTCTTGGAGATACAACCAGGCGCGCCTCACGGACATGTTGTTTCATGCCTGGGCCCGGCTTGTTTGATGAGAGCGGTGGTTGGATCTCCATGATGCTGGACTTTAAGTGCTCGAGACGGTCAAGTCAACAAAATGTACTCATGTGTACATTAAGGGATCATGAGAGTACATTTCTATCACGTATTTGAAGAAGGAGGCGCACGATGCCGCAGGTAGGGAAGGCCCGTAGCAAGGCCCAGGACGCAGGCTGGCGAGGCTCGCCGGAGGGCTGGCTGGAAGCGGCCTACGTGGCCCTGAAAGAGTCGGGCATCGATGCGGTCCGGGTCATGCCACTGGCCAAGCGCCTGGGTTTGTCACGCACCAGCTTCTACTGGTTTTTCGAGGACCGTGAGCAACTGCTGGCTGCTTTGCTGTCGCGTTGGCGGGAGACCAACACGGGGGGGCTGATCCGGCAAAGTGAAAGCTATGCCGAAAGCATTTCCGAGGCGATCCTGAATGTGTTCGAGTGCTGGCTCAACCCGCAATTGTTCGACTCGCAATTCGAGTTCGCCGTGCGCAGCTGGGCGCTTCAGTCTGCTGAAGTGGCCCAAGAGGTGGCGGTGGTGGACGAGCAGCGCATGAACGCCCTGGCGAACATGTTCAAGCGCTTTGGCTACGACAGCCAGGGGGCTGATGCACGGGCCCGAACGATCTATCTGACGCAGATCGGCTACATCACCATGAACACGACAGAGTTGATCACCGTGCGCTTCCAGCGCATCCCGCATTACGTGAGCATCTTCACCGGCAAAGTCCCCAAGCAGCGTGAGCTGGATCGTTTCTACGGGAAGTTCGGTTATGCCGAAAAAGAGCCCGGGGTCTTTGTGCCCTTGACCGACACGTTCGAAGGTCACGGCGATGATCAATGAGACCCTTGGGATCATTGGCGGTACCGGTTGGTTGGGCGGCGCGATTGCCAAGGCAGTCCTGGCGAAGGAGCTGGTGCCGGCGGGCAACCTGATCATTTCCAATCGCTCGGGCAATCATCCGTTGGCTCAACAAGGTGCTTGCCTGGTCACGGACAACCAGGACTTGGTGAATCGCAGCGCCGTGGTGATCATTGCGGTTCGTCCCGAGCATTTCGCCAGCCTGGGCATCAATGCGACGGGTAAGACGGTGATCTCCTTGATGGCCGGGATCACCGCGCAGGCGATTGCAGCGCAGACTTCGGCTTCAGCGGTCGTGCGGGCGATGCCCAACGCGGCGGTGGAAATCGGACAGTCCTTTACGCCTTGGTATGGCTTTAGCGCGATAGCGCCGGCGACGAAAAGCCTCGTGCAGCAGTTGTTCGAGTGCGTGGGCACTGCGGCTGAGGTCGAAAAAGAAGATTTCATCGATTACCTTTCCGCGCTCTCGGGCACTGGCCCGGCCTTTCCGGCCTTGTTGATGACGGCGCTGGCCCATCAGGCGATGCTGGCCGGTATACCTGGCGACATCGCACAGTTGGCGGCGAAAAGTGTCGTGGTCGACAGCAGCCAGTTGCTGGCGAGTCGTGACGCCCAGCAGATGATCGACGCCTTGGTGGCTTACCGGGGTGTCACGGCCGCCGCCTTGCAGGTGATGAGCCGGGGGGATTTCGAAGTACAGGTGGGAAGGGCGTTGCAGGCGGGCGCTGCGGTTGCGCGCAAGGGGCTTGAGGCCTGATAAAAGTCCGGGGTACGAAAACGGCGCCTTCCCGTCTTGGGAGAAGCGCCGTTTTTCCTTGAACGAGCCTCAAGTAGCGGGTTTACCGTTACTTGCTTGGATGGGCCGCCTGGAGTTTCTTGGCTTCATCCAAGTGATGTTGCAGGTCCGGCAGCATCTTCTGGGCGAACGCCTTGAGTTCGGTGTTACCGGCTTTCTTGTCGTCGGTCACGGTATTGGCTTCTTTCTTGAACAGGGCGATGGTTTCTTCGTGGGCCTTGACCTGGTTGTTGGCGAAGGCCGCATCAAAGGACTCATCGCGCACCTCGAGAATCTTCGCCTTGGCTTTCTTCATCAACGTGGTGTCGTCGGGCACTTCGATGTCATGTTTTTTCGCCAGCGTCTTCAGCTCTTCGTTGGCCTTGGTGTGGTCGGTGATCATCTTGTTGGCGAACGCCTTGATGTCCGCCGATTGGCTTTTTTCCAAGGCCAGTTTGCTGGTTTCGATTTCCGCGATGCCACCGACCGCCGCCTCGTCGACAAAGTCGTTGGAAGTCGCGGCCCAGGCCATGCCCATGCTGGTGCTCAGGGCGACTGCCAGGCCAAGTTGACGCAGGATGAATTTGTCCATAAGTGAGTCTCCATACAGGTTGAACGAGCGATTCTTGTCGTCTCTGATCAATGGAGGGTTGTGCCCGGGCAAAGGTTTGATCGCCAAGCGATCCGGTACGACGAACGGTCACCGCTGGTCGGATTGGCGGTCGACAGAACCCCGTTCAAGAGGCCATCCTGATAATCGACGGGCGTTGAAAGGACGCCTGCCACCGATCCATCAAAGGAGGTGTTCCATGCCGGTGTCTCACGATTTGTGCCAGGATCTCAACTACACAAAAGATCAAATCCAGCAAAAACGCAGCGAGAATCCAAGGCTCGACTCGTTACTTCAACAATACTCCCAACTTGATGCCAAGGTGGTCGATGCCGAGAAGCCATCCTCCGCCGCGCTGCCCGCCGACGTTTTGGAGACGCTCAAGAAGAAGCGATTGCTGATCAAGGACGAGATCGTGGATCACATGCAGAGCGAGCCATAGAACCCGACCCTTCGTATCGCGAAGGGCTTTTGTGGCCAGGGATTGCTCCCGCTGGGTTGCGACTGTAGGAGCTGCCGAGTGCAACGAGGCTGCGATCTTTCCACTGGCGATTGAGCCGCAAGAGAAAGATCGCCGGCTTCGCCAGCGCCTGAAAAGCGGGAGCAATCCCAGGCCATGTCAGGTCCTCATCCCGGGCAAATCTTGCTTGAGCAGCCGTCAGGTCAATGGATCCCAGCGCTGTGACCAGTCGCTGCCGGTCTTGACGATCTCTCGCAGCACTTCGAATGCCTGCTGCAACGCCGCTGAGTCCCGATCGCGGGAATAGACCAGGTAAGTCGGATAATTGAATTCCGGTGCCTTGGGCACCCGTTCCAGGATTCCACTGTCCAGGTAGCTCTGCACGACTCGCGTGCGAAAGTAACCGCTGCCGCCGTTTTCCAGGATGTATTGCAGGGCCAGGGGGCCGAGGTTGAAGGTCACGGCGGCCTTGGCCTTGTCTGGCAGCGCGGTGTCGTGTTGGCGCCGGAAGTCCGCGCTCCAGTCGATATACACATAGGGTTCGGGACGGGCGGCCAGGCGCACCAGGATGAGTTTTTCTTCCAGCAGTTGTTCTACCTGCAGGCGCGGCCAGTATTCGGGCTGATAGACCACCGCCGCATCCAGCAGGCCCAGTTCCAACTGTTGCAGCAGCTTCTCGCCGTCGCGGATGTCCATGCGCAGGGCGTGACCGGGGATCTTCTGGCGCAGTGCTCCGGCCCAGGCGAGCATCAAGGGGTTGCACAGGCTGACCTCGCCTCCCAGGTGCAGGACGTTTCGATAGCCCTCGGGCAGCGGCAGGTCCCGGCGGGCCGCTTCCCAGGTTTGCACCAGTTGGTTGGCGTAGACCACAAAGGCCTCGCCGTCGGCGGTCAAGCGCGCGCCGGCACGGTTGCGCACGAACAGCGCGCAGCCAAGCTGGCTTTCGAGCTTCTGGACCCGGGCGGTGATCGCCGTCTGGGTCACGTGCAGCTTTTCGGCGGCTGCGGCGAGGCTGCCGTGACGGACGATTTCCAGGAAAGTGCGGGCGAGGTCGATGTCCATGTTCAGGCCGATGCGGGGGAAGCGGGCATTGTAAGAGCTGCCAAGCCTTCCCCGATACCGGGAGTTACTGGACGGCTTGGGCCTGTCTTGTCCGCGCCCAAGGTGCAACCAGGCGTTCGGGCGTACGGCAGGTCTTGTGCTTGAAGACGAAACGACGGCATTTGTCGGCGAAGCCGTGGCGATCGTCGACCATGTCGCGGCGCATCTGTGCGAGTTCATCATCGCGACACGCCTGGATCGCCGACAGGCTCCGTTCGGCCTTGCGCATCCGGATGCTTTCATAGGTCGGATCGAGCAGCGCGCGGTTGGCTCGCTGCAGCAGCCACAGGCCGAACTCGTCGGGGCAACGCGGGCCGATCTCCTGGACCATGCCGTAGCGCAACGCCTGCAAGGCGCTGATGGGCAGGCAGTCCTGGGTGAGCTTCCAGGCCATGTCCGGACCGACCGCGCGGGGCAGGCTGTAGGTCCAGTATTCAGAGCCGTACAGGCCCATGGTCGCGTAATGGGGGTTGAGCACAATGTCACGGCGCGCCAGCACGATATCGGCGGCCAGGGCCAGCATCACACCGCCGGCCCCGGCGTTCCCTGTCAGGCCGCTGACCACCAGTTGCCGGGCGCTGAACAGCTCCAGGCAAACGTCGTCGATGGCTTGTATGTTGGCCCAGGCTTCCAGGCCCGGCTCGGCGGCGGCCTGGATCACGTTCAGGTGCACGCCGTTGGAAAAGCTGCCGCGCCCACCACGGATCAACAGCACCTGGGTGTCCCGGGACTTGGCCCAGCGCAATGCCGCCACCAGGCGCTGGCATTGCTCAGTGCTCATCGCCCCGTTATAGAACTCGAACGTCAGCTCCCCGACATGGCCGCATTCGCGGTAACGAATGGGTTGATAGGGTTCGTCGCTGAACGGCTGCCGGCCCAGGGAACTGTCGAGCACCGGGATACCTTCGAGGCGGTTCGACAGTACATGGCGCGCCGGGCGCTTGAAGGTCTGTTCGCCGGGTTGCGGTTTGCGGCGCAGTGCGCCGATCCACAGGCTGGCATCCCCTGTCGCCACCAGCACCGCATCGTCACGCACGGCCAACAGCTCGCCGGGCAGGCCGCGGCGAACGTCCGGATGGGCGTCGTACAGGTAAAACTGTTCGCCGGCCAGGCTTGCGAGCACACCGGGCTGACCGTCCGCGGCGTCGATGCAACGCTTGATGAAACCGCTGCTGTCGTGCCAGCTGAAGCTGCGATCGTCCTGGGTCATGTTCGGTTGCAGGCGCCCGATCACGTCATGGCGGCCATAGTCCAGTGGCACCGGGACGAAACCGTCATGGTATTTTTCCACGACCTCGCGGATGCAACGAATGGCCGCGTCGCTGACCGGACCGTTATACAGCTCCGATTTACGCAGGCCTTTGGGCAGGTCGAATTCCCACGTGGCCCACACGGGCCCGGCATCCATTTCCTCCACCGCCTGCAATGCGGTGACACCCCAGCGTTCGGGCTGCCGGGTGATCGCCCAGTCCAGGGCACTGGCACCGCGATCGCCGACAATCCCCGGATGAATGATCACCACGGGGCGCCGTGGGTTGCGCCACAACTGCTCGGGTACGCGGTCCTTGAGAAACGGGCAGATCACCAGATCGGCGCCGCTTTCTTCGATTTGCCGGCAGACCGAAGCCGCATCGGTGAACAGCACCACGCTGGGGCGATAACCGGCCTCGCGCAGGTCCAGCCAGGCGCGTTGGGTCAAGCCGTTGAATGCGCTGGACAGCAGAACGATCTTCAGTGGGGGCATAGGTCTCTCTTCCTTGAGATGAGCAGGCACAGGCTCCCGATGAGCCGTCCCTGGCCTTGATGGAAGCGCTACGTTAGCGGTTGAAGGACGCGCGGGAACTGACAGGGGTCAAGGTTGTGTGCGGTGGGAAATCAAGGAGGGCAAAAACACGAATCCCGCCATGGGGGCGGGATTCGTTGGCAATCAAAAGGCTCGCGAGGAAGGCGAACTCAATCTCAGGCTGGGAACAGCTCGGACAGTTTCATGGCCAGCATCATGTCGCCTTCGGCGCGCAGCTTGCCGCCCATGAACGCTTGCATGCCGTCGGTGCTGCCGTCGACGATGCCTTGCAGGGTTTCGCCATCCATCACCAGGGTCACCTGGGCGTCCGGGTTTTCACCTTCCTGCAGTTCGCAGCTGCTGTCCTTGACGATCAGCGAGAAATGCTTGGATTCATCGATGCGGAAACCGAATACCAGGTCCAGGCCGGCAGCGGCGGCTGGGTTGAACTTGGCTTTCATGGCTTGTACGGCGTCGGCTACGGAGGTCATGGTTTCGATCCTTATTTGGGTGGTACAGCAAGGGTCTACAGTAATCCGGACTCAGCGAAAGGTGATGAGGTCCGGGGCCTTCAACAGTTGCAGGTGGGCATGGCTGTTGAAGGAAGCCAGGGCCACCTCGCGGCCCCTGAATTTCAGGTGGTTGAGCGAGGTGTTGACGATTTGCCAGTTCAGTTCAAAGGCCTGTCGGGCCGGTATCCGGGTGATCAGGTGGAGCAGGGCGGTGATGGTGCCGCCGGAGGTGAACACGGCGATCTTGTGGGTGTTGTCGGCTTGCTCCAGGATGCGCTGCAGGCCGGCCTGGACCCGCTCGACGAAACCCAGCCAGCTTTCGAGACCGGGCGGGTCATACTGGCCGCTCAGCCAGCGCTCGACGATCAGCACGAAGATACGCTGGAATTCGGCGCGGTTCTGCGCGGCGTTGCGCAGGATATGCAACGCCTCGGGTTCCTGGGGGAGCATGTCCGGCAACAGGGCGCGAATGACCGCGTCGGCATCGAACTCGTTGAACGCCGGGTCGATTTCCAATTCGGGGACCGGCATGCCGGCGGCGGACATCTGGCCCAGCGCACCGGCGGCGGTATCCTGTTGGCGCCGCAGGTCACCCGAGAGGCAGCGGTCGAATACGACACCGAGCTCGGCGAGGTGGTCGCCGAGCACTTGCGCCTGGCGTACGCCATTGGGCGAAAGGACATCGTAGTCGTCCGCACCAAAGGAGGCCTGGCCATGTCGAATTAGATAGATACTGCCCACGTCCGCGTCATCCCGGTACGTTGAAGGTTTGGCGAGGTTATGGGGATGGCGGTGAGCTGTCAATGAAAAAACATACGCTTGTTTGAAATGCCCGTTGCAGCCCTGTCCTGCCTGGCTCGCGTCAAGGTAACCATAGGTTTCTTGGCTGGTCGCGACGCAGGCGCATGGGTATGCTGGGGCTGTCACGCGCCTGCGTTCAGTGGCGCATTGCATTTAAGGAGTTGCTGTGGAGTTTTTCATCGAGTACGCCGGTTTCCTGGCCAAGACCGTGACGCTGGTGATCGCCATCCTGGTGGTGCTGGCCAGTTTTGCTGCGCTGCGCAGCAAGGGGCGGCGCAAGTCGGCCGGCCAGTTGCAGGTGAGCAAACTCAACGATTTCTACAAGGGGTTGCGCGAGCGCCTGGAACAGACGTTGCTGGACAAGGATCAGCTCAAGGCCTTGCGCAAGGCCGAAGGCAAGGCTGAAAAGGCCGGGAAGAAAAACAAGGACAAACCGGCGGCCAAGCCCCGGGTGTTCGTGCTGGACTTCGACGGTGACATCAAGGCCTCGGCCACCGAGAGCCTGCGTCATGAAATCACCGCGTTGCTGACCCTGGCAACGCCGAAGGATGAAGTGGTGCTGCGCCTGGAAAGTGGCGGCGGCATGGTCCACAGCTATGGTCTGGCCTCGTCGCAACTGGCGCGGATCCGTCAGGCCGGCGTGCCGCTGACCGTCTGCATCGATAAGGTGGCGGCCAGCGGCGGCTACATGATGGCGTGCATCGGCGAGAAGATCATCAGCGCCCCCTTTGCGATCCTGGGCTCCATCGGCGTCGTCGCGCAATTGCCCAACGTCAACCGTCTGCTGAAGAAACATGACATCGATTTCGAAGTGTTGACGGCCGGCGAATACAAACGCACGTTGACGGTGTTCGGCGAAAATACCGAGAAGGGCCGGGAGAAGTTCCAGGAAGACCTGGACATCACCCATGAACTGTTCAAGAACTTCGTGTCCAACTATCGCCCGCAACTGGCCATCGATGAAGTGGCTACGGGTGAAGTCTGGCTGGGTGTCGCGGCGCTGGGCAAGCATCTGGTGGACGAGCTGAAAACCAGCGACGAGTACCTGGCCGAACGGGCCAAGGGGGCCGAGCTGTACCACCTGCACTACGCTGAACGCAAAAGCCTGCAGGAACGCATTGGCGTGGCGGCCAGCGGTTCGGTGGATCGCGTGCTGCTCAGTTGGTGGAGCCGCCTGACCCAGCAGCGGTTCTGGTAATCGCAGGAATAATGCCTA
>NZ_JACNDD010000128.1:0-19538 GCF_017351395.1 Pseudomonas sp. FW305-28 | reverse complement strand
CGCGGTATCTGATTTTGGGGTTGCTGCGCAACCCAGCGGGGATAAATCCCCTCGCCACAAGTTTTTTCAGGCCCCCAGGATGTGCCCTGCGGCTACTGCTCTTCCTTGAGCACTACCGGCGCCGGCGGTGGGCGCAGGCCGATTTCGGCGGTGAGCTTGAGCTCCTTGCCGTTGCGCATGACCTGGATCGTTACCTTGTCGGTGGGCTTGATCCGCGCCACCTGGTTCATCGAGCGGCGGCCATCGCCGGCCGGTTCGCCATCGATGCTCAGGATCACATCGCCCAGTTGCAGGCCGGCCTTCTGCGCCGGACCGTCGCGGAAAATCCCCGCCACCACGATACCGGGCCGTCCGGACAAGCCGAAGGACTCCGCCAGCTCCTGGGTCAGCGGCTGGACTTCAATGCCCAGCCAGCCACGGATCACCTGGCCGTGTTCGATGATCGACTTCATCACCTCCATCGCCAGCTTCACCGGAATGGCGAAACCGATGCCCTGGCTGCCGCCCGACTTGGAAAAGATCGCCGTGTTGATCCCGGTGAGGTTGCCGTTGGCATCCACCAGCGCGCCGCCGGAGTTGCCGGGGTTGATCGCGGCGTCGGTCTGGATGAAATCCTCATAGTTGTTGAGGCCCAACTGATTGCGCCCGGTGGCGCTGATGATGCCCATGGTCACGGTCTGGCCAACGCCGAACGGGTTGCCGATGGCCAGGGTCACGTCGCCGATGCGAATGCTGTCGGAGCGGCCGATGGTGATGGCCGGCAGGTTCTTGAGGTCGATCTTCAGCACCGCGAGGTCGGTTTCCGGGTCGCTGCCGATCACCCGAGCCAGGGTTTCACGGCCGTCCTTGAGGGCCACCACGATCTGGTCGGCACCGGCGGTGACGTGGTTGTTGGTCAGGATGTAGCCTTCCGGGCTCATGATCACGCCCGAGCCCAGGCTCGACTCCATGCGCTTCTGCTTGGGCGAGTTGTCGCCGAAGAAGCGCCGGAACTGCGGGTCTTCGAACAGCGGATGGCTGGGCTTGTTGATGACCTTGGTGGTGTACAGGTTCACCACGGCCGGCGCGGCGGTGGTCACGGCGTCGGCATAGGACACCGGCCCCTGCTGCACCGCCTTGGTTTGCGGCGCTTGCTGCAGGTTGACGTCGAGGCTCGGCAGGCCGACCCATTCCGGGTAGCGCTGGATAATCAGTAGAGCGACAAGCACGCCGGCCAACAGCGGCCAGCCGGAAAAACGCAGCGCCTTGAGCATTAAGCACGTCCTACAAAGGTTGCAGGCGGTATGAGACCGCCCATAATGTCGCGCATTATACGAGGCCGCGCGCGCCTCTGAACGGGATATTTAGGAGTCTTTTATGGCCGTAGCCCTGAACACCCTGGTTGAAGAAGCGGACCGTTACCTGGCAAGCAGCCGGATTGCCGATTATTGCCCCAACGGCCTGCAGGTCGAAGGCGCGCCCCAGGTGATGCGCATCGTCAGCGGTGTCACCGCCAGCCAGGCGCTGCTCGATGCCGCCGTCGAGGCCGAGGCCGACCTGGTGCTGGTGCATCACGGTTATTTCTGGAAGGGCGAGAACCCTTGTATCACCGGCATGAAACAGCGTCGCCTCAAGACGTTGCTCAAGCATGACATCAGCCTGTTGGCCTATCACTTGCCCCTGGACCTGCACCCCGAGGTGGGCAATAACGTGCAGTTGGCCCGCCAGTTGGACATCACCGTCGAGGGCCCCCTGGACCCGGATAACCCCAAGGTTGTCGGTCTGGTCGGCTCCCTGTCCGAACCAATGACGGCGCGGGATTTCGCGCGCAAGGTTCAGGATGCCCTGGGGCGCGAGCCCTTGCTGATCGAAGGCGGGCAGATGATCCGCCGGGTCGGCTGGTGCACCGGTGGTGGCCAAGGTTATATCGATCAGGCGGTGCTGGCCGGGGTCGACCTGTACCTCAGCGGCGAGGCGTCGGAACAGACATTCCACAGTGCGCGGGAAAACGGCATCAGCTTCATCGCCGCCGGGCATCATGCGACCGAACGCTACGGTGTCCAGGCGCTGGGTGACTACTTGGCGCGACGCTTTGCCCTGGAGCACATCTTCATCGATTGCCCGAATCCCATCTGACTGCTTATAACCATTGTGGGAGCGAGCTTGCTCGCGATGGCGGTGGGTCAGTCAACCTCAGTGCTGACTGATACACTGCTATCGCGAGCAAGCTCGCTCCCACAAAAAGCGGTTGCAGTGCCCGAACCACCAGGCATATCCATATGCTGTTTCGATCTAGTTGGCGCCCTGATTAGAAGAGGTCGCTGTGCTAGGATTCCCCGCTCGAACACGGCCCGCTGGCCGTTCATAAGAAAGTTTTCGTGAGTAGCCATGGTCGACAAACTGACGCATCTGAAACAGCTGGAGGCGGAAAGCATCCACATCATCCGCGAGGTGGCCGCCGAGTTCGATAACCCGGTGATGCTGTACTCCATCGGTAAAGACTCCGCCGTGATGCTGCACCTGGCACGCAAGGCGTTCTTCCCCGGCAAGCTGCCGTTTCCGGTGATGCACGTCGACACCCGCTGGAAATTCCAGGAAATGTACAAGTTCCGCGACCGCATGGTCGAGGAACTGGGCCTGGACCTGATCACCCATGTGAACCCGGATGGCGTGGCGCAGGGCATCAACCCGTTCACCCACGGCAGTGCCAAGCACACCGACATCATGAAGACCGAAGGCCTCAAGCAGGCCTTGGACAAGTATGGTTTCGACGCCGCGTTCGGCGGTGCCCGTCGCGATGAAGAGAAATCCCGCGCCAAGGAGCGCGTGTACTCGTTCCGTGACAGCAAGCACCGCTGGGACCCGAAGAACCAGCGTCCGGAACTTTGGAACGTCTACAACGGCAAGGTCAACAAAGGCGAGTCGATCCGCGTATTCCCGTTGTCGAACTGGACCGAGCTGGACATCTGGCAGTACATCTACCTCGAAGGTATCCCGATCGTGCCGCTGTACTTCGCCGCCGAGCGTGAGGTGATCGAGAAGAACGGCACGCTGATCATGATCGACGACGAGCGCATCCTCGAGCACCTGTCCGACGAAGACAAAGCCCGTATCGTCAAGAAGAAAGTGCGTTTCCGTACCCTTGGCTGCTACCCGTTGACGGGCGCGGTGGAGTCCGAGGCCGAAAGCCTGACGGATATCATCCAGGAAATGCTCCTGACGCGAACTTCCGAGCGCCAGGGCCGGGTCATCGACCACGATGGCGCAGGCTCGATGGAAGATAAAAAACGTCAAGGTTATTTCTAAGGGGCTGTCATGTCGCATCAATCTGATTTGATCAGCGAGGACATCCTCGCCTACCTGGGCCAGCACGAGCGTAAAGAGCTGCTGCGCTTTTTGACCTGCGGTAACGTCGACGACGGCAAGAGCACCCTGATCGGGCGCCTGCTGCACGACTCCAAGATGATCTACGAAGATCACCTGGAAGCCATCACCCGCGATTCGAAGAAAGTCGGCACCACCGGGGACGATATCGACCTGGCGTTGCTGGTCGACGGCCTGCAGGCCGAGCGCGAGCAAGGCATCACCATCGATGTCGCGTACCGCTATTTCTCCACTGCCAAGCGCAAGTTCATCATCGCCGATACCCCCGGCCATGAGCAGTACACCCGCAACATGGCCACCGGTGCCTCCACCTGTGACCTGGCGATCATCCTGGTGGATGCCCGCTACGGCGTGCAGACCCAGACCCGTCGCCACAGCTTCATCGCCTCGTTGCTGGGCATCAAGCACATCGTCGTGGCCATCAACAAGATGGACCTCAAGGACTTCGACCAGGGCGTGTTCGAGTCGATCAAGGCCGACTACCTGAAGTTCGCCGAAGGCTTGAAGATGAAGCCCACCAGCATGCACTTCGTGCCGATGTCCGCCCTCAAGGGCGACAACGTGGTGAACAAGTCCGAGCGTTCGCCGTGGTACACCGGCCAGTCGCTGATGGAAATCCTCGAGACCGTGGAAGTGGCGGGCGACCGCAACTTCACCGACCTGCGTTTCCCGGTGCAGTACGTCAACCGTCCGAACCTGAACTTCCGCGGTTTCGCCGGCACCCTCGCCAGCGGCATCGTGCACAAGGGCGACGAAGTGGTGGTGCTGCCGTCGGGCAAGAGCAGCCGCGTGAAATCCATCGTCACCTTCGAAGGCGAGCTGGAGCACGCCGGTCCAGGCCAGGCGGTCACGCTGACCATGGAAGACGAGATCGACATCTCCCGTGGCGACCTGTTGGTGCATGCCGACAACGTTCCGCCGGTCACCGACAGCTTCGAAGCGATGCTGGTGTGGATGGCCGAAGAGCCGATGCTGCCGGGCAAGAAATACGACATCAAGCGCGCCACCAGCTACGTGCCGGGCTCCATTGCCAGCATCGTCAACAAGGTGGATGTGAACACCCTTGAAGAGGGCCCGGCCAGCGCGCTGCAGCTCAACGAAATCGGCAAGGTGAAGATCGCCCTGGATGCGCCGATCGCCCTGGACGGTTACGAAAGCAACCGCACCACCGGCGCCTTCATCGTCATCGATCGCCTGACCAACGGCACGGTCGGTGCCGGTATGATCGTCGCCCAGCCGTTGACCCACGGCAGCAGCACGCACCACGGCAAACTGGCCCATGTGTCGGTGGAAGAACGCGCCCAGCGCTTCGGCCAGCAACCGGCCACGGTCTTGTTCAGTGGCCTGTCGGGCGCGGGTAAAAGCACACTGGCCTATGCGGTCGAGCGCAAGTTGTTCGACTCGGGTCGTGCGGTCTTTGTCCTCGATGGCCAGAACCTGCGCCATGACCTGAACAAGGGCCTGCCCCAGGATCGTGCCGGGCGGACCGAGAACTGGCGCCGTGCGGCGCATGTCGCTCGTCAGTTCAACGAAGCCGGCCTGCTGACCCTCGCCGCGTTCGTCGCGCCGAGTGCCGAAGGGCGTGAGCAGGCCAAGGACCTGATCGGCCGTGAGCGTCTGCTGACGGTCTACGTCCAGGCCTCGCCAGCAGTGTGTGCCCAGCGTGATCCGCAAGGGCTGTATGCCGCCGCCGGCGACAACATCCCGGGCGAGTCCTTCCCGTATGACGTGCCGCTGGATGCCGACCTGGTCATCGACACCCAGGCGCTGACACTGGAAGAGAGCGTCAAGCAGGTGCTGGATCTGCTGCGCAAGCGTGGGGCGATCTAAGGAACGCCGCTGTCAGTAAAAAGCCCGCAGATGAGTGATCGTCTGCGGGCTTTTTGTTGTCTGGAAGGACGCTATCGCGAGCAAGCTCGGCTCCCACAGGGATTGATGCAAACTGCACTTCCATGTTCACCCACAATCTCTGTGGGAGCCGAGCTCGCTCGCGATGAGGCCAGTACAGACACCTCAGGATTTACCGGGATACTCGCGGTGCATCTGCGCAAGCAACGCATCCTTGTCCTGCCACAGCTGGTTGATCCAGCCCTGGAACTCCAGGCGATACACGCCGTCCTGGTCGTAGTTCTTGCCGATGAACTGCGGCGGAATCTTCAGTTCCTGGAAATGCACCACCACTTCCCCAACGTTGCCGCAGAGCAAATCCCAATACCCCGGACGTCCGCCCGGGTAATGGATGGTCACGTTGATGATCGATTCCAGTTGTTCACCCATGGCATCGAGCACAAACGCGATGCCGCCAGCCTTGGGCTTGAGCAGGTAGCGAAACGGTGACTGTTGCTGGGCATGCTTGCCGTCGGTGAAACGCGTGCCTTCGACGAAGTTGAAAATGCCCACGGGGTTGTTGCGAAACTTCGCGCAAGTCTTGCGAGTGGTTTCCAGGTCCTTGCCTTTCTTTTCCGGGTGTTTCTCCAGGTACGCCTTGGAGTAACGCTTCATGAACGGGAAGCCCAAGGCCCACCAGGCCAGGCCGATCACCGGCACCCAGATCAGTTCCTGCTTGAGAAAGAACTTCAACGGCCGGATGCGCCGGTTCAGCACGTACTGCAACACCATGATGTCGACCCAGCTCTGGTGGTTGCTGGTGATCAGGTACGAATGCTGGTAGTCCAGGCCCTCCAGGCCACTGAGGTGCCAGCGGGTACGGCGCAGCAGGTTCATCCAGGCCTTGTTGTTGCTGATCCAGGCCTCGTGGATGTGGCCCATCAGCCAATCGGTGAAGCGCTGGGCGGTGGGGAAGGGCAGCAACAGCTTGAAAATCGCCACGATGAACAGCGGCGTGCAGCAGGCGATGGTGTTCAACGCCAACAGCAGCGAGGCAATGACGCCGCGCAAAGGGGGAGGCAGGAAGTCCAGCATTTAAATATCCAGAGGTCGGTTGGCGGCTTGGATCGCGGTCAGGGCGATGGTGTACACGATGTCGTCGACCTGGGCGCCGCGGGGCAAATCATTCACCGGTTTGCGCAAGCCTTGCAGCATCGGCCCGAGGCTGACGCAATCGGCGCTGCGCTGCACGGCCTTGTGGGTGGTGTTGCCGGTGTTGAGGTCGGGGAAGATGAAGACCGTCGCCCGGCCGGCCACCTGGCTGTTGGGCGCCAATTGCCGCGCCACGGTTTCATTGGCGGCGGCGTCGTATTGCAGCGGACCGTCGATCAGCAGGCCCTGCTGGGCTTCGTGGGCCAGCAGGGTGGCTTCACGGACTTTTTCCACTTCTTCGCCACTGGCCGACTCGCCGCTGGAATAGCTGAGCATCGCCACCCGTGGCGTGATGCCGAACGCGGCGGCCGAGTCGGCGCTTTGCAGGGCGATTTCCGCCAGTTCCGCAGCACTGGGGTGCGGGTTCATCACGCAGTCGCCGTAGACCAGCACTTCTTCGGGGAAGAGCATGAAAAACACCGAGGACACCAGGGAGCAACCCGGCGCGGTCTTGATCAGTTGCAACGCCGGACGGATGGTGTTGGCGGTGGAGTGGATGACCCCGGATACCAGTCCGTCCACTTCATCCAGGGCCAGCATCATGGTGCCGATGACCACGGTGTCTTCCAGTTGCTGCTCGGCCATCGGCGCGTTCAGGCTCTTGCTCTTGCGCAACCTCACCATCGGTTCGACATAACGCTCGCGAATCGAATCCGGGTCGAGAATCTCCAGCCCCGGCGGCAGCTCGATGCCTTGGGCGCGGGCCACCGCTTCGACGTCGGCCGGTTTGGCCAGCAACACGCAGCGGGCAATGCCCCGGGCCTGGCAAATGGCGGCGGCCTGGACGGTCAGCGGTTCGCAGCCTTCGGGCAGCACGATGCGTTTGTTGGCGGCTTGGGCGCGCTGGATCAACTGATAGCGGAACACCGCCGGCGACAAGCGCATTTCCCGCGGTGTGCCGCAGCGCTGGTGCAGCCATTTGGCGTCCAGGTGGCTGGCGACGAAATCGGTGATGATCTCCGCACGTTCGCGGTCATCGATGGGAATTTCCTTGTTCAGGCCGTTGAGCAGGTTGGCGGTGTCATAGGAGCCGGTGCTCACCGACAGCACCGGTAACCCTGCCTGCAAGGCGCCGCGGCACAGGTCCATGATGCGTGGGTCGGGCAGGGTGTCGCTGGTCAGCAGCAGGCCGGCCAGTGGCACGCCGTTGATCGCGGCCAGGCTCACGGCGAGGATGATGTCGTCGCGATCGCCGGGGGTTACCACCAGCACGCCGGGCTTGAGCAGTTCCACCGTGTTGCGCATGGTGCGGGCGCAAATGATGATGTTGCTCATGCGCCGGGTTTCGTAGTCGCCGGCATTGAGCACTTGGGCGCCCATCAGGTCGGCCACGTCGCGGGTGCGCGGGGCGTTGAGTTCGGGGCGAAACGGGATGCAACCGAGCAGGCGGAAATCGCCGCTGCGCAGCAAGGGCGAGTGCTCCTTGAGCCGTGCGGAAAACGCCTCCATGCTTTCCTCGGTGCGGACCTTGTTCAGGATCACCCCGAGGACTTTCGGGTCCTTCGGCCCGCCGAACAGTTGCGCCTGCAACTCTACCCGCCCGGAAAGCTCGGTCAGCACTTCGTTCTCCGGTGCCGACACCAGGATGACCTCGGCGTCGAGGCTCTTGGCCAGGTGCAGGTTGACCCGGGCGGCGTAGCTGGCGTTGCGGGTCGGGACCATGCCTTCGACGACCAGCACGTCCTTGCCGATGGCCGCTTGCTGGTAAAGGGTGATGATTTCTTCCAGCAGCTCATCGAGCTGGCCGTCGCCGAGCATGCGCTCGACGTGCGCCAGGCCCAGGGGCTGCGGAGGCTTGAGGCCATGGGTGCGGGCCACCAGCTCGGTGGAGCGCTCCGGCCCGGTGTCGCCGGGATGCGGCTGGGCAATGGGTTTGAAAAAGCCGACTTTCAGCCCGGCCCGTTCGAGGGTACGCACCAGCCCGAGGCTGATGGAGGTCAGGCCCACACCAAAATCGGTGGGTGCGATAAAAAAAGTTTGCATGCGGATTCTCTAAAGGAGCATGGCAATGGCGCGGCCTATGACTGGCCGTCTACCCACAATTCAGTCGCCAAGGTTATCGCTAACCGGGCCTTGAGCGCACCAGCCGCAAGCAAAGGGCTGGCCTATTTTTTCAATACGTTGCACAGGGTCCAGTACCCAGGCCCGGGACTGCCAGGGTGGCTGGTGGCGCAGGTGCTGGGTATGGCCGCAGGACAGCTCGGCCACCCAGTGCCCGTCCTCATCCTGATGCAAACCAGTGACCGTCGGTCTGTTCGAGCAGGCCCGTTTGTCCGGGTTCCGTTCGCTTTCGGGCAAATCCTTGTTTAGACTTGTCCGTTCTTCATTCTTATGCAAAAGGTCTCGCCCCATGCTGATCGCCGCCAATAAGGCTGTCTCCATCGACTATACCCTGACCAACGACGCTGGTGAGGTCATCGACAGCTCTGCCGGCGGCGCTCCGCTGGTCTACCTGCATGGCGCAGGCAACATCATCCCGGGCTTGGAAAAAGCCCTGGAAGGTAAAGCGGTCGGTGACGACCTGAACGTTGCCGTCGAGCCGGAAGACGCTTACGGTGAATACTCCGCCGAACTGGTCAGCACCCTGAGCCGCAGCATGTTCGAAGGCGTGGATGAGCTGGAAGTGGGCATGCAGTTCCACGCCTCGGCACCCGATGGCCAGATGCAGATCGTCACCATCCGCGACCTGGAAGGCGATGACGTCACCGTTGACGGCAACCACCCGTTGGCTGGCCAGCGCCTGAACTTCAAGGTCAAGATCGTCGACATCCGTGACGCCAGCCAGGAAGAGATCGCCCATGGTCACGTCCATGGCGAAGGTGGTCATCACCACTGATTTGTGCGCTACGCTCAAGTTGACTGGAGAGGCGCCCTATGGCGCCTTTTTAGTCGCTTGCTGTTAGCATCACCCATGGCTGTTTTCGAAAAGATCCGCAAACCTGGAGTTCGTCATGAGTGCTTTCCACGACCTTAAACTCAAAGCCCTGGATGGTCAGGAGCTTGCTCTGGCGCCGTTCAAGGGGCAAGTCGTGCTGGTGGTCAACGTCGCCTCCAAATGTGGCCTGACGCCTCAGTACGCGGCGCTGGAAAATCTTTACCAGCAATACAAGGACAAGGGGTTCAGCGTGCTGGGCCTGCCCTGCAATCAGTTCGCCGGGCAAGAGCCGGGGACCGAGCAGGAAATCCAGGAATTCTGCAGCCTCAACTACGGCGTGACGTTCCCGCTGTCCAGCAAGCTGGACGTGAACGGTCATGATCGTCACCAGTTGTACCGTCTGCTGGCGGGCGAGGGGGCCGAGTTTCCCGGGGACATTACCTGGAACTTCGAAAAATTCCTGCTCGGCAAGGACGGCCGGGTGCTGGCGCGCTTCTCGCCGCGTACGGCGCCGGATGATCCCACGGTGATCCAGGCGATCGAAAAAGCACTGAGCTGATTCCCAAGGGCATTGCAGCCATGATGATGTCCCCCTGTGGCGAGGGAGCTTGCTCCCGCTGGGCTGCGCCCGTAGGAGCTGTCGAGTGCAACGAGGCTGCGATCTTTCCCCAATCACTTGAGTCTCAAGCGAAAATCAAAAGATCGCAGCCTTCGGCAGCTCCTACCAACCGAGCGGGAGCAAGCTCCCTCGCCACAGGGTTCTGGTCGAGCCCCCTCAGCGCTTCCTTCTGATCCTTAATCATTCAAATCAATAGTGCTACCCAGCACTCCCCGTGCTCCATATTATCGTCGTCATATCCGACCTGTGACTTCGTCCCGTGGAGTGCCCCATGCCTGCAAAAGCCCTGTTCAAACCCTTCCACCTCGGCGCGTTCGAATTGCCAACCCGGGTGGTGATGGCGCCGATGACCCGTTCCTTTTCGCCGGGTGGCGTGCCGAACGCCAAGGTGGTCGAGTACTACCGTCGCCGCGCGGCGGCCGGGGTCGGCCTGATCATCACCGAGGGCACGACGGTCGGGCACAAGGCCTCCAACGGTTATCCGAATGTGCCGCATTTCTACGGCGACGCCGCGCTGGCCGGTTGGAAGCAGGTGGTCGATGCGGTGCATGCCGAAGGCGGCAAGATCGTTCCACAGTTGTGGCACGTGGGCAGTGTGCGACGCATCGGCACCGAGCCGGATGCCAGCGTGCCCGGCTATGGTCCGAGCGAAAAACTCAAGGACGGCCAGGTGGTGGTCCACGGCATGACCCAGGCCGATATCGACGAGGTTATCGCTGCGTTTGCCCAGGCGGCGAAAGACGCCCAGAGCATCGGCATGGACGGGGTGGAAATCCACGGCGCCCACGGCTATCTGGTGGACCAGTTCTTCTGGGAAGGCAGCAACCAGCGCACTGACGGTTATGGTGGCAGCCTGGCCAACCGCTCGCGCTTCGCGATCGAATTGATCCGTGCCGTGCGTGCGGCGGTGGGCGAGGGTTTCCCGATCATTTTCCGCTTCTCCCAATGGAAGCAGCAGGATTACACCGCGCGCCTGGTGCAGACCCCCGAAGCCTTGGGCGAATTCCTCAAGCCGTTGTCCGAGGCGGGCGTGGACATTTTCCATTGCTCGACACGGCGTTTCTGGGAGCCAGAGTTCGAAGGCTCCGAGCTGAACCTGGCCGGCTGGACCCGCAAGCTCACCGGCAAGCCCACCATCACCGTCGGCAGCGTCGGCCTGGATGGCGAGTTCCTGCAGTTCATGGTCAACACCGACAAGGTCGCGCAACCGGCCAGCCTGGAAAAGCTGCTGGAGCGCTTGAACAACGATGAGTTCGACCTGGTGGCGGTGGGGCGTGCGCTGCTGGTGGATCCGGACTGGGCGCAAAAAGTCCGTGAAGGGCGGGAGCAGGAGATCTTGCCGTTCAGTCGCGAAGCCTTGATGACCTTGGTTTAAGCGGCGCCTTGTAGGGCCTCATCGCGGGCAAGCCTTGCTCCCACAGAGTTGTCAGTCGTGTGGGAGCAAGGCTTGCCCGCGATGCTTTTCAGCGTTGCGACACGGCCTGAGGCAGCGACGATTCGACCTGACAAACCCCTCGCAGCTGCGCTTCAAATTGCTCGATCACCGCCGCCCAACCCTGGCGACTGGCATGCTGGCGCGCATTGAGCCGCACACAACGCAAGGTCTCGCGCTCCTCCAGCAGCCAACGGGCGGCATCGCAGAACGCCTCTTCATCCCCTGGCATCGCCAGCACGCCGTTATAGCCGTGGCGAATGTGTTGCGCAGCCGCGGCCTGATCGTAGGCCACCACGCCCAGCCCGGACGCCAGCGCCTCCAACACCACGTTGCCGAAGGTTTCGGTCAGGCTCGGAAAGACAAACACATCCCCGGACGCATAGTGGCTGGCCAGCGCCTCGCCGCGTTGCGAGCCGCAAAAGATCGCCTCGGGCAATTCCTGCTCCAGCTCGGATCGCTGCGGGCCGTCGCCGACTATCACCAGCTTCATCCGTCGCCCCGCAAAAGCGCTGCACAGCGTCTCGAAACTGCGCTTGAGCAGCCCCGGGTTTTTTTCCGGTGCCAGGCGTCCGACATGGAGCACGGCGATGTCGTCGTCGCCCAGGCCCCACGCTTCGCGCAGGCTCGACGAGCGCTTGACCGGGTGGAACAGTTGGCTGTCCACGCCGCGGGACAACAACGTCACGCGCTCGAAATGCCGTCGTTCCAGTTCCAGGCGCTGGCTGAGACTGGGCACCAGGGTCAGGCTGGAGCGGTTGTGAAACCAGCGCAGGTAATGGGTGAGCACGCGACTCAACAGCCCGAGGCCGTACTGTTGGGTGTATTGCTGGAAATTGGTGTGGAAACCACTGACCACCGAGATGCCCAGGCGCCGTGCCGCCCGCAGCGCCGACAAACCCAGCGGCCCCTCCGTGGCGATGTAGAGCACGTCCGGACGATGACGTTTCCAGCGCCTGAGCAGCTTGTGCATCGACGCCTGACCCCACTGCAAGCCCGGATAGCCTGGTAACGGCCAGCCCCGGCACAGCAGCAACTGCTCGTCACTGGCTTGGCGTAAGTCGTCGGCCTGGCGAGGCCGTATCAACTCGACCTGATGCCCACGGGCGCGCAAGCCGTCGTACAGGCGGCCCAAGGTATTGGCCACGCCATTGATTTCCGGCGGGAAGGTTTCGGTGATCAGGGTAATGTGCAGGGGTGTGGTCATGACCCCAGTGTCGACCGGGGCCATTTCGTCATTGTGACGCCAGGATGATGGATTTGTGACGGCTCAGCCCTGACGGGCCAGGGCGGTCTCGGCGCCTTGCTCGCGCACCCAGAACAAGGTCGCCCCGGCCACCGCCGCTGGCATCATCAGGATGTTCACCACCGGGATCAGCAGCACCAGGTACACGCTGCCGCCAAAACCCAGGCTCTGCCAGCGTTTTTCCCGCAGCCAGGCGAGCATTTCGTTCCAGCCCAGCTTGTGGTTGTCCGCCGGGTAGTCGATGTACTGGATCGCCATCATCCACACGCCGAACAGCAGCCACAGCGGTGCCGCCACCAGATTGACCACGGGGATGAACGACAGCACGAACAACCCCAGGGCGCGGGGCAGGAAATAGCCGAGTTTGCGCGCTTCACGACCGAGGGTCCGGGGAATCATGGCAATCAATTCGGCCCAGCTGAAGGCCGGGAAGTCGTCGGTGCCACGGATGACCACTTCGACTTTTTCCGCGAGAAAACCGTTGAACGGCGCGGCGATGATGTTGGCGAGCATGGTGAAGGTAAAGAACACCATCAGCACGACGAGCACCACGAACAGTGGCCAGAGCACATAGCTGAGGAAACTCAGCCACTCTGGCAGCGACGGCATCAGCGTATCGACCCACAGGCTGAACTGATGGCCGGCCAGGTAGATCAATCCGACGAACAGCACCAGGTTGATCGCCAGGGGCAAGAGTACGAACAGGCGCAGGCCCGGGCTCAGGACCAGCTTGAGGCCTTCTCGCAAATATTGCGGGCCGGACAGGACGGGGGCGGGCATAGGTGACTCCGAGCGAAGGTGAACGCGCCGACCTTACCGGCTTTGCCCAGCGCGGGAAAGCGGCGACATGGCGTGTAACAACGTTTCTTGAGGCGAGGGCGCCTATTAAAAGGGCCGCTGGGAATAGAGCTCACCTATGAGCTGGATTGTTAAACCGTATTTCCTTAATCTTCGCTCCCTCGATACGCTGCACCCATTCTTTTGCAGGACTGTCGAACCCAAGCCTTCCCCAAGTGCGTCAACGGTCCTTTTTTATTCACGCCGCTCACCCGGCGTTCCGGCCCGCAAGGTCCGGTCAACAGGAGCAGGTCATGTCTGAAGTGCGTCATTCGCGAGTGATTATCCTTGGTTCCGGCCCTGCCGGTTACAGCGCTGCGGTCTATGCGGCCCGTGCCAACCTCAAGCCGCTGCTGATCACCGGCATGCAGGCCGGCGGTCAATTGACCACCACCACCGAAGTCGACAACTGGCCGGGCGACGTCCATGGCCTGACCGGCCCGGCCTTGATGGAGCGCATGAAGGAACACGCCGAGCGCTTCGAGACCGAGATCGTTTTCGACCACATCAACGCCGTGGATTTCGCCGCCAAGCCGTACACCCTGACCGGCGACAGCGCGACCTACACCTGCGATGCCCTGATCATCGCCACCGGCGCCAGCGCTCGTTACCTGGGCCTGCCGTCGGAAGAAGCCTTCATGGGCAAAGGTGTGTCGGCTTGCGCCACCTGCGACGGTTTCTTCTACCGCAACAAGCCAGTGGCTGTGGTCGGTGGCGGCAACACCGCGGTCGAGGAAGCGCTCTACCTGGCCAACATCGCCAGCACGGTCACCCTGATCCACCGTCGCGAAACCTTCCGCGCCGAGAAGATCCTGATCGACAAGCTCAATGCCCGCGTCGCCGAAGGCAAGATCATCCTCAAGCTCAACGCGACCCTGGACGAAGTGCTGGGCGACAACATGGGTGTGACCGGTGCCCGCCTGAAGAACAACGACGGCAGCTTTGACGAGATCAAGGTCGACGGCGTCTTCATCGCCATCGGCCATACGCCGAACACCTCGCTGTTCGAAGGCCAGCTGGAACTCAAGGACGGCTACCTGGTGGTCAAGGGCGGCCGCGACGGCAACGCCACCGCCACCAGCGTCGAAGGGATCTTCGCGGCCGGCGACGTGGCCGACCACGTCTACCGCCAGGCGATCACCTCGGCCGGTGCCGGTTGCATGGCAGCCCTGGACACCGAGCGTTACCTGGATGGCCTGCAGAACGCTTCGTTCTGATCCATCGGGCATAAAAAAACCGGCTTCGGCCGGTTTTTTAATACCCGAATACCTGGCGGTGAACCCTTGTGGGAGCGAGCTTGCTCGCGATGGCGGTGTATCACTCAACATCGATGTCGGCAGACTTGACGCTATCGCGAGCAAGCTCGCTCCCACAGGGTTTTTGTGTGCTCAGAAGCACTGCATTCAGGCCAGCTTCGCCAGGCATGCCTCCAGAATATCCAACCCCTCTTCCAGCACTGCCGGCTCGGTCGTCAACGGCGCCAGCAGCCGCACGATGTGTCGCGACTTGCCACTGGGCATCAGCAACAAGCCCGATTCCCGCGCCAGGGCCAGCAGTTGCGTCAATTGTGCCGAAGCCGGGGTGCCGTCGGCGTGGCTCAGCTCGATGCCGCGCATGGCGCCGATGCCGGTCAGGCGGCCCAGGTAAGGGCTTAGCCCGCGGCTGCGCCAGGATTCGTAGCGGCTGACGATCGCCTCTTGCTGTTGCACGCCCCAGGCGTGCAGGTTGGCGTCGGTCATTTCGTCCAGGGTCGCCAGTGCGGCGGCGCAGGCGATGGGGTTACCCGAGTAGGTGCCGCCCAGGCCACCCTTGGGCAGGTTGTCCAGCAGCGCCTTGCGTCCCACCACCGCACCGAGGGGCACGCCGCCGGCAATGCTTTTGCCCAACAGGATCAGGTCTGGTTCGATGCCCAATCGGGAGAAGGCAAAGCGCTGGCCGGTGCGGCCGAAGCCGGACTGGATCTCATCGATAATCAGCACAATGCCCTTGTCATCACAGAACTGCCGCAGAGCCTGGGCGAAGGGCACGTCCATCGCCAGGAAGCCGGCTTCGCCCTGCACCGGTTCGACAATGAAACAGGCCACGTCATTCACATCGATCTCGACGCTGAACAGCCGCTCCATGGCTTTCAAGGCCTCTGCGCAGGTGACGCCGTTGTCCTGGCTGGGGTACGGCAGGTGATACACCGGCCCGGGCAGGACACCGACTTTCTGTTTGTAAGGCGCGACCTTGCCGTTGAGGTTGAGGGTCGCCAGGGTGCGGCCGTGAAAGGCACCGTCAAACGCGATCACGGCGGTACGGCCCGTGGCGCCTCGCACGATCTTCAAGGCGTTCTCCGCCGCCTCGGCGCCGCTGTTGGTGAGCATGCCGCTGACCGGGTAATCCACCGGGACAAACGCCGCCAGGCGTTCCATCAATTCGATATAGGGAGCGTGAGGGGCGGCGTTGAATGCGTAGTGAGTCAGCCGCGTAGCCTGTTCGCGGATCGCCTCGACAATGCGCGGATGACAATGGCCGAGGTTCAGCACACCAATGCCCCCGACAAAGTCGATGTAGCGTTTGCCGTCGGTGTCCCAGACCTCGGCATTCCTGCCGTGGCTGAGGCTGACGGGATGCACGATGGAGATCGATTGGCTGATGGTTTCGCTGCTCATGGATGACGGCCCGGACGAAGGAGAAATTTCCGTTATCTAAGCCGCGAGCAGAGGGGCCCGGCAAACGAAATAAAGTTGCCGGGTCAATCTTAAAAGTCGGGATGTGGTGAGGCGCCGCTTACTTGGAATGAGCTTGTGGCGAGGGAGCTTGCTCCCGCTGGGGCGCGAAGCGGCCCCGAAACCTGGCGACCTGGTGTGCCAGGCAAATTGAGTTTGACTGCTTGGGTCTGCTGCGCAGCCCAGCGGGAGCAAGCTCCCTCGCCACAAAAGCGGATCCTCACCACACAGGCAGGATCGATCAGCGCCGTTGCAGCGGCTGCTCGTCGAACTTCACGCCTGCCAGCCCATGCACCATCAGCGCGCGAATATTGCCATGATCACTGCCTTCGGGCGTGGCCAGTACCGAACGGTAATGTTCGCCGAATGCCAGCAGCGCTTCTTCATCGCTCAAGCCTTCGAGCAGTGCCAGGCCCAGGGTCTTGCACGAGCCTTCGTTCTGCCCGGCGGCGTTTTGCACGCCGCCGTTATTGAAGGCCTGGGGCTGGTAGTCGTAACCGGCGGCGATAAAGGCCAGGGTGTCGGCGAAGGCATGTTCGCCGCTCTTGAGGCGGCTACGCAGGGTATTGAGATCAGGCATCGGGCTTTCCTTTGGCGAACGCCGCCTGTTGTTCGGCGCTGGCTTCTTTCTGGTATTGGGCTTTCCATTCGGCGTACGGCATGCCGTAGACCACTTCGCGGGCGTCGTCGAGGCTGACCTCGACCTGGCGCTCATCGGCGGCGGCCTTGTACCACTTGGACAGGCAGTTGCGGCAGAAGCCGGCGAGGTTCATCAGGTCGATGTTCTGCACATCCTTGCGGCTGTCCAGGTGGGCAACCAGCCGACGGAAAGCGGCGGCTTCGAGTTCGAGGCGTTGTTGGTCGTTCATGGGGATCTCTGCAAGACAGCTTCAAGCGGCGCGCTTCAAGCTGCAAGTTTGGATTACGGTGGTCAGGCTCGAAGCTTACAGCCTGAAGCCTGTAGCGGCTATGAAGCAGCCCGGCTTGCTGCGAGCGTAATCGACACTGATTCGGCGAATCGCAAGGCGTGGGGCTTGTCGACTTCGACTTCGGCGTACAGCACCGACTCGTTGGCCATGACCAGGTCGAGCAATTCCTGGGTCAGGCGTTCGAGCAGGGCGAAGCGGTTGCCTTCCACGTGGGCGATGATCGCCTTGGTGATGGTGCGGTAGTTCAGCGCGTGGTCGATGTCGTTGTCGCGCACCGCCTCCTGGGCGGCATAGAGGATGGTCAGGTTGATCAACACATCCTGCTTGTTGAGGATTTCATCCTCGTTGATGCCGATGAAGGTGCGCAGGCGCAGGTCCTTGACCTTGATGCGTGCCATGGCTGGCTGAAGTTGTGGCATTTACTTGCTCCGTCGAATCAATTGCAGGAACTCCTGGCGCGTGGTGCTGGAATCGCGAAAGGCGCCGAGCATCACCGAGGTGTTCATGGTCGAGTTCTGTTTTTCGACACCGCGCATCATCATGCACATGTGCTGGGCCTCGATCACCACCGCCACGCCAGCGGCCTGGGTGACCTGCTGCACCGCGTCGGCGATTTGCCGGGTCAGGTTCTCCTGGATCTGCAGGCGGCGGGCGAACATGTCGACCAGCCGGGCGACCTTCGACAGCCCCAGGACCTTGCCGGTAGGAATATAAGCCACATGGGCCTTGCCGATGAAGGGCAACAGGTGATGTTCGCACAGGGAATAGAGTTCGATGTCGGCGACGATCACCATTTCATCGTTGTCAGAGGCGAACAGCGCGCCGTTGACGATCTGCTCGACGCTTTGTTCATAGCCGTGGCAAAGGTACTGCATGGCCTTGGCGGCACGCACCGGGGTGTCGAGCAAACCTTCGCGCTCGGGGTTTTCCCCCAGGCCGATGAGGATCTCGCGGTAGTTCTGGGGCAGGGATAGCGTCATGGTGCATCCTCGAAACAAGGCTATTTGACGTGCCGCCCGCCGTTGACGGTCAGGGTCGTGCCGGTGACATAAGGGTTGTCCAGCAGATAACGCAGGCTCTGGTAGATCACTTCGCTGCCGGGTTCGATACCCAGTGCGGACTTGGCCAGTGCCTTGGCGCGGTAAGCCGCGTCGTCTTCGGGGTTGAACAGTAGCAGGGCCGGGGCGATGCCGTTGACCTTGATCGCCGGGGCGAACTTGGCCGCGAACGACAGGGTCAGGCTTTCCAGGCCGGCCTTGGTGGCGCAATAGGCGATATGTCGGGCGCTGCCCTTGCGGGTCACGTCATCGCTGATGTGCACGATATCCGCCGGCGTTGAACGCAGCAGCAACTCGGCGCAATGCAGGTTGATCAGGTAAGGCGCAAGCATGTGCACGCCGAACATGGCGTTGAAGGCCGCCGCTTCGCTGCCCGGGCCTTCGGCCAGCCAGGCCGAGGCGTTGTGCACGATGGCCCGCAGCCGGTCGGTGTGTTGCTTGAGTTGCTCGATAAAGGCCAGGATCCCCGTTTCGCTGGAGAAGTCGGCGAACAGCACCACTGCCCCCAGGTCCCGCAACGTTTGCACGCCGGGGCGCTCGGTGCGATAGGTCGCGATCACCGGATGCCCGTCCTCCAGCAAGCGCCGGGCGCAATGCAGGCCGACGCGCTGGGCTGCACCAGTGATCAGGATCGGAGCGGTGGCGCTGGACATGGGACGGCTCGGTTCACGGCAAGAGCAAAACTATAACAGCGACGCGGGGCGCGTCCTATGTACAAAGATCAATCCGGTCGCGACCAGTTGCCCACTGTGGGAGCGAGCTTGCTCGCGATGACGGCCTGACCTTCAATATCCTCATTGACTGTCACACCGCTATCGCGAGCAGGCTCGCTCCCACAGGAGGACTATCGAGGCAGGTGGCCTCAATGATTCTGCGTAGCCGGCAATGCCCGCTGCGGCGCGCCGTTGAGCCAGTTCGCCAGCAGATGGGTCGACATCGGGATAAACAGGTAGACCATCAGCGGTGTCAGGATGACGGTGCTGATGAGCACGCGGCTCAACAGGCCCAGTTCGCCCAGCAGCGGTCCCAACAGGAAATTGAACAACAGCGACACGGGAAAGAACGCCAGCCAGATGGCCACGGCCTGTTTCCAACGTGGCGGACGCTGGCCGACCGTGCCGAACCAGCCATCGATGCCACGCACCCGATGTTCGGAGGGATGGGCAAACAGATCGCTGCCCCGTCCCAGCCAGGCCGTGCGCGAGGCGGAGTGTTCCCAGGCGTGCAGTGTCTGCTCGTCGGCAAAACGGAAAATGATCTGGAATTCATCGTCCTGGGGCGGAGGCGCAAGCACGCCGGACCCCAGGTAACCAGGGAAATCGGTGGCCAATTGTTCGCCTTCGCGCAACCAGGCAATCAGATCCTGATAACGTCCATTGGCGACGCGGCGGGCCACCATCAAAGTGACGGGTGAGGTCGACATTATGTA
>NZ_JACNDD010000127.1:0-19575 GCF_017351395.1 Pseudomonas sp. FW305-28 | reverse complement strand
GACCCAGCGGGAGCAAGCTCCCTCGCCACAGAGGCTGGCTGCTCCAGGCCGAAATGCGATCCCCTGTGGGAGCGAGCTTGCTCGCGAAGGCAGCACCGCCGACCTTCAGTCAACGACTCAATCGAGCATCAACACCTTCGCCAGGATGATCTTCGGCCCTTTCATCTTCTTGATGATGATCCGCAGGCCTTCGACTTCCAGCACTTCTTCCTCTTCCGGCACGCGCTTGAGGGTTTCATAGACCAAGCCGGCCAGGGTTTCGGCTTCGATGTGGTCCAGGTCGATCCCCAGCAGGCGCTCGACCTTGAACAGTGGTGTGTCGCCGCGTACCAGCAGCTTGCCCGGCTGGTAGGCCAGGATGCCGCGTTCGGCCTTGCGGTGTTCGTCCTGGATGTCGCCCACCAGCACTTCCAGCACGTCTTCCATGGTCAGGTAGCCGATGATGTTGCCGTCGGCTTCCTCGACCAAGGCGAAGTGCGAGCCGCCCTTGCGGAACTGCTCCAGCAACTGCGACAGCGGCATGTGCCGCGACACCCGCTCCAGCGGCCGGGTCAGTTCGGCCAGGTTGAACGACTCGGGAATGTGATCCAGGGCCGCCAGTTCCAGCAGCAGGTCCTTGATGTGCAGCAGGCCGACGAACTCCTGGCGCTCGCTGTCGTACACCGGATAACGGCTGAACTTGTGGCGACGGAACATCGCCAGGATTTCCTTGAGCGGCGCGTTGAATTCCAGTGTCACCAGGTCTTCCCGGGAGTTGGCCCAGTCCACCACCTCCAGCTCGCCCATCTCCACGGCCGAGGCCAGCACGCGCATGCCCTGGTCGCTCGGGTCCTGGCCACGGCTGGAGTGCAGGATCAGTTTCAGTTCTTCGCGGCTGTAATGGTGTTCGTGATGGGGCCCGGGCTCGCCTTGGCCGGCGATGCGCAAGATGGCGTTGGCGCTGGCGTTGAGCAGGTAGATCGCCGGGTACATGGCCCAATAGAACAGGTACAGCGGCACGGCGGTCCACAGCGACAGCAGCTCGGGTTTGCGGATAGCCCAGGATTTGGGCGCCAGTTCACCGACCACGATGTGCAGGTACGAAATGATGAAGAACGCGGTGAAGAACGACACGCCCTTGATCACTTCCGGCGACTGTACGCCAACTGCGCCCAGCAACGGCTCGAGGATGTGGGCGAACGCCGGCTCGCCGACCCAGCCCAGTCCCAGGGACGCCAGGGTGATACCCAGTTGGCACGCAGACAGGTAAGCGTCGAGCTGGCTGTGGACGGTGCGCAGGATGTGCCCGCGCCAGCCGTTCTGCTCGGCAATGGCTTCGACCCGGGTCGAGCGCAGCTTGACCATGGCGAATTCGGCCGCAACGAAAAAACCGTTGAGCAAAACCAGGATCAGAGCGAAAAGAATCATGCCGAATTCGGCGAAGAGCGTAACGAGGGACAAGCCAGGGGAAGGGTCCATGATGGGGTTTTGCGGGTTCCGAATAGTCGTAGGAATTGGAAATGGGCGCCCGAAAAGGCAGGCGCAAGCCCGTCAATGTAGCGGCTGACTCGGCGATTGCCTAGGGGGCGTGCTCAATCAGCGGGGCGGGCGAGGCGTGCGCGAACCACCTGGGCCGGGGCGAAATGGCAGGTAAAGGTGCTGCCATGGCCGGGTACGCTGCTGATTTCCATGCGGGCACGATGGCGCAGCAGGACGTGTTTGACGATGGCCAGGCCCAGCCCGGTGCCCCCCGTGTTGGAGTTGCGGCTGGAGTCGACGCGGTAGAAGCGTTCGGTCAGGCGCGGCAGGTGCTTGCTGTCGATACCGATGCCCGAATCGCGCACGCTCAGGTGCGCGCCTTGCTCATCGCCCCACCAGCGCACATGGATCCGACCTTGCTCCGGTGTGTACTTGACCGCGTTGAACACCAGGTTGGAAAACGCACTGCGCAGTTCCGCCTCGCTGCCTTTGAGCTGCACGGCCGGGTCGGCTTCCAGGGTAATGGTCTGCTGCTTGGGGCCGGACAGTTCCTGCGCATCTTCGGCAATGGTTTGCAGCAGGTCGTCGATGGGCACTGGCTGGTTGTCCGACGGGTAGTCGGTGGCTTCCAGCTTCGCCAGCAGCAACAAGTCGTTGAGCAGGGTCTGCATGCGCCCGCTTTGCTGGTGCATCTGCTGCAAGGCCCGGGTCCAGCGCGGGTTCACCTCCTCGACGTTGTCGAGCAGGGTTTCCAGGTAACCGCAGATCACCGTCAACGGCGTGCGCAGTTCGTGGGAAACGTTGGCGATGAAATCCTTGCGCATCTGTTCCAGCTGATGGATCCGCGTGACATCGCGCACCAGCATCAAGTGCTCGTTGTTGCCGTAGCGGGTGATATACAACTGGATGCGCAACCGATCGTTGGTGGGCGAAGGGATTTCCAGCGGTTCGGCGTAGTTGGCTTGCTCGAAATATTCCTTGAAGCGCGGATGACGCACCAGGTTGGTCACCGGCTGGCCGCTGTCCTGGGGCGTCTTGAGGCCCAACAGGGTCTCGGCGGCGCGGTTCCACCACTCCAGGTTGCCGTCGCTGTCGAGCATGATCACCGCGTCTTTCAGCGCGGCGGTGGACTCCTGGACCCGGTCGATCACCGCCTGCAGGCGTCCGCGAACGCGCTGGTCGCGCCGTTGCAGGTGGTAGATGCTGTCGAACACCTCACCCCACAGGCCATAGCCGTCGGGCGGGGCTTCGTCGGGTTGGTGCAGGCGCAGCCATTCATGCAGGCGCAGCAATTGCTTGAGGGTCCAGGCCAGGTAAAGCCCCAGCCCGGCGGCCAGGCTCCAGCCGTAATAACCGCTGATCAGGCCGATCAGCAAACAACCGGTCACCAGCAACAACATGTGGCGAATCAGGGTGCCATGCCAGTTTTGATTCACGTGACGCGCGTCCTTGTCAGCTTGTCGGGCGGTAAGGGCTCGGATCAGGCCTTGGTCGAAAAACGATAACCGGTGCCGCGCACGGTTTGTACCAGATTTTCATAAGCATCGCCGAGGGCCTTGCGCAAGCGCCGGATGTGCACGTCCACGGTGCGTTCCTCGACGTAGACGTTGCCGCCCCAGACCTGGTCCAACAATTGGCCGCGGGTGTAGGCGCGTTCCTGGTGAGTCATGAAGAATTGCAGCAGGCGGTATTCGGTCGGCCCCATCTCGGCGGGTTTGCCGTCGATGGTCACGCGGTGGCTGATCGGGTCGAGCAGCAGGCCACCGACTTCAATCGGTGCTTCGCCATCGGTCGGCCCGGCGCGGCGCAGCACGGCTTTCAGGCGCGCCACCAGTTCCCGTGGGGAAAATGGCTTGGTGATGTAGTCGTCGGCGCCGACTTCCAGGCCCTGGATCTTGTTGTCCTCTTCGCCCTTGGCGGTGAGCATGATGATCGGGATATCCCCGGTCAGCTCGTCGCGCTTGAGGCGTCGCGCCAGTTCGATGCCTGACGTGCCGGGAAGCATCCAGTCCAGCAGGATCAGGTCGGGCTTGCGGTCGACGATGATGGCGTGGGCCTGTTGAGAGTTTTCTGCTTCCATGCAGTCATAGCCGGCCATCTCCAACGCAACGGCGATCATCTCGCGGATGGGTGCCTCGTCGTCGACGATCAGAATGCTCCTGCCAACCATGGGGTAATCCTCTTGTCATTTAACTGTCTTGCGCCGCATTAGATAACGGAATTATTGCAGTCGTGTGACAGTTATTTCCCGACCCGGCAGCAAGGGGGATCCTGGACTAAGCTTTTCAGTCCGAATCCTGACAACCACAAAAGAAGGTTTCCATGACTTACTTCACCCAATCCATCAAGGTTCTGGCGGTCACAGCTGCACTGGCGCTGCCGACCTGGGCGTTCGCGGCTGAACCGGCGATGGAAAAAGACGGCATGTTCACCGATCACAAAGGCATGACGCTGTACACATTTGACAAGGACAAGGATGGCAAGTCTGCGTGTAATGGCGAATGCGCGGTCAAGTGGCCGCCGCTTAAGGCTGAAAGTACCGCCACTCCTTCGGGAGAATGGACCGTTATCACCCGTGACGATGGAGCTTCGCAATGGGCCTATGATGGCGATCCGCTGTACACCTATGCCGACGACGAGAAGGCGGGCGACAAGAAAGGTGATGGGAAAGGCGGCGTTTGGCATATCGCCAAGCCCGACTGACCACCCCGAAACGCTTTTGTGGCGAGGGAGCTTGCTCCCGCTGGGCTGCGAAGCAGCCCCAAAATCTTGCGGTCGCTGCGCAACCGAGCGGGAGCAAGCTCCCTCGCCACAAAGCCTTTCATGACCCAAGGTTCAGTGTTGGACCGGCGGTCTCAGCGCAACGCGTAATCCAGCACAATCCCCACGAAAATCGCCAATCCGGCCCAGTGGTTGTGCAGGAACGCCTGGAAGCAACGCATCCGGTCCCTGCCACGGGTGTACCAGAATTCCCAGGCGAAGCATGCGGCAGCGGCCACCAGCCCCAGGTGGAACCAGCCGCCCAGCTGGAATTTCGATCCGGCCAGCAGCAGGCAAGCCAAGGCCAGGCCTTGCAGCGTCAGGATGATCACCCGATCGGCATCGCCAAACAGGATCGCCGTGGACTTCACGCCGATGCGCAGGTCATCGTCCCGGTCGGTCATGGCGTAGTAGGTGTCGTAGCCCACCGTCCACAGCAGGTTGGCGATGTACAGCAACCACGCGGCCGCCGGCAGATGCCCGGTTTCGGCAGTGAACGCCATCGGCATGCCCCAGGAGAACGCCGCGCCCAGCACCACTTGCGGGTAGTAGGTATAGCGCTTCATGAACGGGTAGCTGAACGCCAGCGCCAGGCCCCCGAGGGACAACAGGATGGTCGGTGCATTGGTGCACAGCACCAGCAGGAAGCTCACGCTCATCAGCACGGCGAAGAACACCAGCGCTTCTTTCGAACTGATCTTGCCGCTCACCAGCGGGCGCTGCTCGGTGCGTTTGACGTGGCCGTCGACCTTGCGGTCGGCCCAGTCATTGATCACACAGCCGCCGGCGCGGGTCAGCACCACGCCGAGGACGAAAATCACCACGTTGGCGATGGACGGCGAGCCTTCACCGGCAATCCACAACGCCCACAGCGTCGGCCACAGCAGCAGGTAGATGCCGATGGGCTTGTCCATACGGGTCAGTTGCACGAAGTCCCACGCCCGTGGATTCAGGCGATTCAAGGATTTGAGCAGTTGCATGTACATCAGAAATTCTCCGAATAGGCGCGGGCGACGGTCCACAAGCGTGGCAGGAAGATTTCCGCCACCAGCACGCTCAACGCACCGCGATCGAAACGTGAACGGCGACCCCACAGCCCGCTGGCGCGGACGTCTTCCGGCAACCCGGCCTCGGGGTAATGGCAAACCTCGATGGCCCGGCGCTGGAACGCCTGGTCGCAAAACAGCAATTCGCCCAGGGAGCGGCTGCCCAGTTCGTCCATCTGCAACCCGTCACCCTGCAAGGCGCTGCGCGCCGCCACACTGCGGGCGAACACCCAAGGCTGGTCGCGGCCGCGCAGATACACTTCGCGTACCCAGCCCTCGCTGTCCTCGGCCAGGTCCAGGGCGGCACATTCGTCGGCGCGTAACGGCTGCCAGCCTTCGAACAGCGGCGTCACGCTGAAATGGCCGTCCGACAGGCGCGTGAGGCGCCGGGTCAGGGAGCCTTCGTCGAACAGCCAATCGAGCACACCCGCATCGGGGCGGGGCGACAGCAGGTGCTGGGGCAGCCATTGGAGTGTAGGAAATATCGAATTTGTATGCGGCACAGAGGTCTTGAATGGCAGCAAATGAGGCCGCGAGCTTACCATGTCGGTCGCGGGTTTTGACGGGCCCGGCCGGCTGCACAGCTGATCATGCTTGCATCTGTCGCAACCGATCAGTACAAAACGGCCCTGAGCCGGAAAATACCGGCCAAGGCCTGACATCTTGAGGAAGTATTGGAATGAAGAAGTGGCAATGTATCGTCTGCGGCCTGATCTACAACGAAGCTGACGGCTGGCCTGACGATGGCATCGCGCCCGGCACCCGCTGGGAGGATGTACCGGCAGACTGGCTGTGCCCGGACTGCGGCGTCGGCAAAATGGATTTCGAAATGATCGAAATCAACTGATCGTTTCATCAAATGGAGAGCAACATGAGCGCACCTGTCGTCATCGTCGGTACAGGCCTGGCCGGTTATAACCTGGCCCGGGAGTTTCGCAAGCTCGACAGCGAAACCCCGTTGCTGCTGATCACTGCGGACGACGGTCGCTCGTATTCCAAGCCGATGCTCTCCACAGGCTTTGGCAAGAACAAAGACGCCGACGGCCTGAGCATGGCCGAGCCGGGGGCCATGGCCGAGCAACTCAAGGCCGAAGTGCGCACCCATACCCGCATCAGCGGCATCGATCCGGGCCACAAACGGCTGTGGATCGGCGAAGAGGCGGTGAACTACCGCGACCTGGTCCTGGCCTGGGGCGCCGAAACCGTGCGCGTGCCGGTACAGGGCGATGGCGCGGACCTGATCTTCCCCATCAACGACCTGGAAGACTACGCACGCTTCAGGGCCGCGGCGGCCGGCAAGCGTCGGGTGTTGTTGCTGGGTGCCGGCCTGATTGGCTGCGAGTTCGCCAACGACCTGAGCCTGGGTGGCTACGAAGTACAACTGGTGGCGCCGTGCGAGCAAGTCATGCCGACGCTGCTGCACCCGGCCGCCGCGGCAGCGGTCCAGGCCGGGCTGGAAAGCCTCGGTGCGCGCTTCCACCTGGGCCCTGTGCTCAACCGCTTGCAGAAGGTCGCCGACGGTCTGGAGGCGCATCTCTCCGACGGCCAGGTGATCGCCTGCGACCTGGTGGTCTCGGCCATCGGCCTGCGTCCCCGCATCGACCTGGCTGCCGCGGCCGGCCTGGTGGTCAACCGCGGCGTCGTGGTCGACCGTCACCTGAAGACCTCTCACGCCAATATCTACGCCCTGGGCGACTGCGCCGAGGTCGACGGCTTGAACCTGCTGTATGTCATGCCGCTGATGAGCTGCGCCCGGGCCCTGGCCCAAACCCTGGCCGGCAACCCGACTGCCGTCAGCTACGGCCCCATGCCGATTACCGTAAAAACCCCGGTGTGCCCCTTGGTGGTGTCGCCGCCACCGCGAGGCCGCGAGGGCGTGTGGAGCGTCGAGGGGCAGGGGGCGGACATCAAGGCGCTGTGCCGCGACGCTCAAGGCAACCTGTTGGGTTATGCCCTGACAGGCACGGCGGTGATGGAGAAACTGGCGCTGAACAAGGAGCTTCCAGCCCTGCTGGCGTAAATACTGGTCGTTCTGTCGCAAAAACCCTACTTTTGGTCCCACAAAGGTCGCCCGGACACTGGCGCCGTTTTCGGCACCGTGCCATCCTCACTTCCGTCTGCCGCAGAGTAGAGCCTGCGGCGCCTTAGGGGCTGTTCCAAAGAGAGCAGCACGGACATAACAACAAAAAAACCGTCAAAGGGGCTTCATTCATGCGTAAACCAGAACTCGCCGCCGCTATCGCGGAAAAAGCAGACCTCACCAAAGAACAAGCCAACCGCGTCCTCAACGCCGTCCTGGAAGAAATCACCGGCGCCCTGCACCGCAAGGACAGCGTTACCCTGGTGGGCTTCGGCACTTTCCTGCAACGCCACCGCGGCGCCCGCACTGGCAAAAACCCACAGACCGGTGAGCCGGTGAAGATCAAGGCCAGCAACACCGTTGCCTTCAAACCAGGCAAGTCCTTGAAAGAAAGCGTCAACCCATAATCGCTACGAGTACCTCGGCCGGGGGGAAGAAAGCGGCAATCAAAAGGGCATATCGATGAGTCGGTATGCCCTTTTTTGTGCGGGGTTGCTGGCTGTAGCCAGGCATCCAATGTGGGAGCGAGCTTGCTCGCGATAGCGGTGAGTCAGCTTGCTTCAATGGTGTCGGTACTGTCGTCATCGCGAGCAAGCTCGCTCCCACGTAGGAACGGCGTCAAGCCTGATGGCATGCATAACGACGAACAAGTGTGGGAGCGAGCTTGCTCGCGATGACGTCCGCCTAGTCAGCGGAAGTCTTCGGCTGCGCCAATACCTTCAAGGCCGCCTTGCGCGCTTCGATCGGCAATTCGCCCAGCTTTTCCACCGCAGCATAAAAGGCAACCCAATCACCGCCCTCGCGGCTGAATAGCGCCGCAAACGCCGGCACCCACTGGTCATACAGCCCGAACGGCAATAGTCGCGCATTGTTCAGTGGCGCGTAGACCCAGGTGTCATAGCGTTTGTCGCCCGCCCACTGGGTGTCGCGCATTTGCACATAGTTGGCACGCAGGCGCTCGAACTCCTCAGCTTTGCGTTGGCGCATCTGTTCGGCTGTCAGGGGCTGGGCGTAGAGGGTTTCCAGGCGCTGACGGGTGTCGAGGATCAGTTGGATGAATTGGTCGCGCTGGCGCACCTGCTTGCCGTTATCCGGCGCCAACCCACGACTGGCACGCCATTGCCGGGTGCCTTCCTGTTCAACGAAGGTGGCGAAGGACTCATTGAATTCGGTGTCGTCCTTTACATAAAACCGCTGGTGCGCCAGTTCATGAAAGATCAGCGTCGCCAGGCGTTCGTCGCCCCAGTGCATCATCGAGCTCAGGATCGGATCGTTGAACCAGCCCAGCGTCGAATAGGCCTCCACACCGCCAATTGCCACGTCCATGCCCTGCAAGCGCTGCAACGCGGCCTCGCCACGGGCGGCGCCCTGGCTGTAATAACCGCGATAAGCCACGCAACCGGCAATGGGGAAACAATGATTCTGCGGCGCCAGGGAAAATTCTGGCGTGGCAAAGACATTCCAGACGACGAATGGCCGGCCTATATCCGCATACAGGCGATAGCTTCGATTGTCCGGTAAATGCAGGTGATCGCTGGCAAACGTCCGTGCCTCGCGCGCCTGGGCCAGGTGCGCCTTGAGTTGGGGATCGCGAGCGGGGTCGGCGATGACTTGGTCGATAGGCTCTCGGGCTTGCAACAACCGCAGCTGTCCGCCGACGAGCTGGCTGTAGTAACCGACGCTACTGCAACCGTTCAGTAACAAAAGCAGGAGGCCTGGAAACAAAATCTGGAAAACACGGTCGAGTAACCGATGGCTTGAACGCGGCCTGATCAATTGGAATCACCCTGGGAAGTCTGCCCACAGACTATCTCGCTTGCCTGGAGCTTCGCTATGCGCGTGTTGATGCTGACGAGTGGCCTGTTGCTGCTGACCGGTTGCGCCGGTTTGCCTGATCCTGATCCCTCCCAGGCGTGGATCGACCTGGGGAACCAGCAGGACACCGCGCTACAAGCGCTGGAAGTCGATGACAAGATGTCCATTGACCGGCGTTATTTCGAAGTGCAACCCGGCAGCCATGAGCTGACGGTGCGTTATCAATTTGCCGTCGAGCCCGGCAACATCGGCCCGGATGCCGAGCCGCTGTGGCGCGATTGCCGGTTGAACCTGAAATTCAAGGACTTCAACGCCGGCCAACGTTACCAGCTGCAGGCCGGCAGCATTGGTTTCCGACCGTGGGCCAAGCTGTACGATCAGCAGCGCAAAGTGGTGGGGCAAGGTACGCCGGCGGGCTGCCAACAAACGTGATTGGCGCTATGCTCAGTGTCCGGTTTTAAGGAAACTCACGATGCGCTTATCCTTGCTGTTACTGGCCCTGGTCTCCATGAGCGGTTGTGCAACGAGCCCGCTGCCCCAGGTCGACCCGAACATGGCGTGGGTTGATTTCGCGACCCCCATGCCGGGCGGAAAAATGCTGATGGCTGAAAGCCTGGACGGCCAGCGATTGCGAGACGGACGGATCTTTCAGGTTTCGCCGGGCAGCCACGAATTGAAAGTGCGCTTCGACTTCGAAGTGTTCAGTGGCGGTGGCCTGGGCATGCAAGCCGAACCGCAAGAACGGCTGTGCTACATGCTCGTGCGTTACGACCATTTCGAGGCCGGCCAACGCTATCGGCTGGAGGCTCGCAACCTGGCATTCACACCCAGCGCCCGGCTCTATGATGCCAAGCGTCAAATCGTGGCCGAAGAGCGACAAGTCAACTGTGTTCCGTAGGACGCCCTAGCGGTCGTTCTTCTGGTAAATGATTTTCTTCGTGCCGTTTTCGCAAGTGCCCACCACCATGTTCTGGTCGTGGACTTCGTCATTCGTGACGATTTCCAGCGTGTAGGACGATACGTTATTGGCCTGGATCTTCGCTTCGATTTCCGCTTTCAGCTCTTCACAGGATTTGGGGGCGGCAAGGGCTGATGTCGCGAATGCGCAGCCGATGACCACCAGGGCTGATCGTTTCATGTTCGAATTCCTCATGGCAGCGCGCACTGCCTGTGCGCTGAAACTGCGGCTTCATTCGACCATAATTGCGCCAGGGTAAACAGCTCGACCGCATTCAAAAAACGCAGCCTTCGCCAACGCTGCAAAGGCTGCGATCCTTGCATGCGTCAGCTCACCAGCGTCGCATCCAGGGTGATGTTGGCGTTCAGCACCTTGGAAACCGGACACCCTTCCTTGGCCTTCTTGCTCAGCTCATCGAATTGCGCCTGGCTGGCACCGGGGATTTTCGCCTTGAGCACCAGCTTGACCGCCGTGATCGCAAAACCGCCCTCGACCTGGTCCAGGGTCACTTCGGCGTTGGTGTCGATGCTGTCGGCCTTGAGCCCGGCATCGCCGAGGATCATCGAAAAGGCCATGGAAAAGCAGCCAGCATGGGCCGCGCCGATCAACTCCTCGGGGTTGGTCCCTTTGCCGCCTTCGAATCGTGCCTTGAAGCCATACGGCGCTTCGCGCAACACACCGGTTTCCGTGGAGATGGAGCCGATACCGGTTTTCAGGTCACCTTCCCAATGAGCCGATGCTTTCTTGATGATAGCCATGTCTGCCTCCTGAAGAGTCGGCGCGAAAGCCGCGCCTGGGTGTTTTTTAGCTGTCTGGGTTGTGAGGATAGACCGCCTGTAAAAGTTCACCCTGTCGATTAGCCGACGAATTTAGTAGGAAATTTCGTCGCTGCTATTGAAACTCGGGTATATGCCCACATTGCATGGAACACACCTATAGAAACGGCAGGCTTTTGCCCGTAGGAAAAGCCCGGAACGCCGTTGGAGATCCCGGCCCATGAAACAGCTGTCCGACGTGAAATTCTCAACCCTCGACCTGGTGCCTGTCCGCGCCGATGGCAATGCCGCCCAGTCCTTGCGCAACTCGCTGGATCTGGCGCAGCACGTGGAAAAGTACGGCTATACCCGCTTCTGGGTGGCCGAACACCACAACATGGACGGTATCGCCAGTTCGGCGACGGCAGTGCTGCTGGGCTATCTGGCGGGGGGCACTTCGACCATTCGCGTCGGCTCCGGGGGCGTCATGCTGCCCAATCATGCGCCGTTGATCATTGCCGAGCAGTTCGGCACGCTGGAGAGCCTCTACCCGGGTCGAATCGATTTGGGCCTGGGACGTGCGCCAGGATCCGACCAGATGACCGCGCGGGCGCTGCGTCGCGAGCGTTCCGGCAGTGCGGACGATTTCCCCGAGGACGTGGCCGAGCTGATGCGCTATCTCGGCCCGCGCACCCCGGATCAACGCATCATCGCCATGCCCGGCACCGGGACCAACGTGCCGGTATGGCTGCTGGGTTCGAGCCTGTTCAGTGCGCAATTGGCCGGTGAGCGCGGTTTGCCCTACGCATTCGCCTCCCATTTCGCACCACGCTTCATGCACGAGGCGATTCGCATCTACCGTAACCACTTCAAACCGTCAGCGGTGCTCGACAAGCCTTATGTGATGCTCGGCGTGCCGCTGGTCGCGGCGGATACCGATGAACAGGCCGACTACTTGGCGACGTCGGTGTATCAGCGGATCCTGGCGCTGATGCGTGGCCAGAGCCTGGTGCAGCGTCCGCCGGTGGAAACCATGAACGGTCTCTGGCTGCCCCATGAGAAAGAGGCGGTTGGCGATTTCCTGGGCCTGGCCATGGTCGGCAGTCCGCAGAAGATTCGCGCCAAGCTGCAGGTATTGATCGAGCAAACCCAGGCCGATGAGCTGATTTTCACCAGTGACCTGTACGAACACGCCGATCGCTTGCACTCCTACGAGTTGCTGGCGCAGGTCATGAAAGGCTGAATGACGCCCATGAAAAAGCCGACGCGATGCGTCGGCTTTGATGTTCGAAAAGAATCATTTTTTATAGATGATTTCTTTCGCACCGCCCTCACATTTGCCGACGACTTTTCCGTCAGTCGCTGTGCCTTTATCGACGATTTCCAGCGAATAACCTGACACGCCCTTGGCGTCCAGCTTCGCTGCGATCTCGCTTTTCAGCTCTTCGCAGGGCTTACCGGCCGCAAACGCACCACCGGCAAGGCTCAGCAAACCCAGGGCCACCATCAACTTTTTCATCGCTCGCACTCCTTGGTCGGATCAAATAGGGCAGGTATTGGAAAAACGTCATGCGCAGACCATAGCGCATCGCCACTCCCTATGGCACTCCGCCAGCGTGCAAGTTCAAAAGAACCTCAGCTATTGGCTATCCGGAACCCGACTTTGATGGTCACTTGAAAGTGCGCGGCCCGGCCATTTTCGATGTGGCCGCGGGTTTCCGTGACTTCGAACCATTCCAGATGCTTGAGGCTTTTGCTGGCCTCGGCCAAGGCATTGTTGATGGCGTCTTCAATGCTGGTGGGAGACGAGCCGACCAGCTCGACTTTTTTGTAAGTGTGGTGATCACTCATGGGGATTCTCCTTGGTTGTGTTTAACAGCCTAGCAGCGATTTTTCGCCTTACGTGTGTCGTCGTTCGCGCGCTGAAGTTCAGATTTACTGCACTTTCAGAAACGACTGGAGTCCCAATTCACACACGCCACTCAACCACTGCAGGAGAGAGCCACCATGGCCAGCAATTCGTTACGCAAAGCCTCGTTGCAAAGCATGGAAGCGGAGATCGAGAGTCTGCTCAAGTCGTTGGAAAGCCTGAAGGACGACGCCTCTGACGAGTCGCGTAAGACCCTCAAGTCGCTCAAGGCCAATGCCGAGAGCGCGCTGAAACATTCTCGTCATCTGCTCAGCGATGCCTATGAAGAGGTCAAGGTGAAAACCCGTGAAACCGGGATCGCCACACGCGACTACGCGCAGGAACACCCATGGACCACGGCCGGTGTCGCAGTCGGTGCACTGGGTCTGCTGGCTGCTTACCTGCTGTGCAAGCGCGGTGACTGAGTCGGTTGGCTCAGCTCATGCCTGAGCCACTGGGCCAATTGCCGAGCGCGCCCGTCTGCGGCGCGCTTGGGCAGCCACAACGCCAGTCGCGCCGCGGTTTCATCGAAGCCCCATGGCGCGACCAGGCGACCGGCGCGTACGTCCTCGGCCACCAGCGGCTCGGGCGCGATCGCCACGCCTAACCCCGCGACGGCGGCCTCCAGCAAATAATACAAATGCTCGAATCCTTGCCCGAACTTCAGGGCCTGGGGTTCCAGGGCGTTTTGTCGTGCCCAGGTCGGCCAGGCCTGGGGGCGGGACGTGGTGTGCAGCAACGGCTCGTCCAGCAGCGCGTTGGCCGGTGCGGCTTGCAAGCGGGCGAATCCGGCGTAGTGGGGGCTCATCACGGGGCCGATCCGCTCGCTCGCCAGTTCGTACACCTGCATATCGGCCGGCCACGGCGGCTCGGCGAAGACCAGCAAGGCGTCCAGCCCCGGTCGCCTGGGGTCCAGGTCGCCTTCGCCGGCGGACAGGTGCAGGCGTAAATCCGGCAGGTCGGCGTTGAGCCTGCCCAGGCGGGGAATGAACCAGCGCGCCAGCAGGCTTCCCGAGCAGCCCAGGACAAACGGGGCATCTGCCGTACTTTGCATCAGCTCCGCGCAAACGCCGCGCAACCGCTCGAACGCATCGGCGCTGACGTCCCGCAGGCGCATGCCTGCATCTGTGAGTTTAAGGCCGCGCCCGTCCTTGATGAACAAGCTGACGCCCAAATGCTCTTCCAGCACCTTCAGCTGTCGACTCACGGCCCCATGGGTGACATGCAGCTGTTCGGCCGCCTGGCTTACGCTATTCAGGCGGGCGGTAGCCTCGAAGGCGCGCAAGGCGTTGAGCGGGGGAAGATCATGGCTCATTTTATCTGTGAGTTTTCCTGACAGGTTGTGGCGATCTTATCGGTTTTCACTGGGGGATGTCAGGGGTAGAGTGAACCTCATAGTCTTTCAACGCATTTGCCTGGAGCGCCCGATGACCCAGCCTACGACCCCTTTCAACCTGCGCAGCGGCCCCGACGCCAACGGCCTGTTCGGTGCATTCGGCGGCCGCTATGTGGCCGAGACCCTGATGCCGCTGATCCTTGATCTGGCCCGTGAATACGAAGTGGCGAAGGAAGATCCGGCCTTCATTGAGGAATTGGCCTACTTCCAGCGCGACTACGTCGGTCGCCCAAGCCCGCTCTACTTCGCCGAGCGCCTGACCGAATACTGCGGCGGCGCCAAGATCTATCTCAAGCGTGAAGAGCTGAACCACACCGGCGCGCACAAGATCAACAACTGCATCGGCCAGATCCTGCTGGCGCGGCGCATGGGCAAAAAACGCATCATCGCCGAGACCGGCGCCGGCATGCACGGCGTGGCCACCGCCACCGTGGCCGCGCGTTTCGGTCTGGATTGCGTGATCTACATGGGCACCACCGACATCGAGCGTCAGCAGGCCAACGTGTTCCGCATGAAGCTGCTGGGTGCCGAAGTGATCCCGGTGGTCGCCGGTACCGGCACGCTGAAGGACGCCATGAACGAGGCCCTGCGCGACTGGGTCACCAACGTCGACAGCACGTTCTACCTGATCGGCACTGTGGCAGGCCCGCATCCGTATCCGGCCATGGTGCGCGACTTCCAGGCCGTGATCGGCAAGGAAACCCGCGATCAACTGCAAGCCCAGGAAGGTCGCCTGCCGGATAGCCTGGTGGCGTGCATCGGCGGTGGCTCCAACGCCATGGGCCTGTTCCACCCGTTCCTGGACGACAAGAGTGTCGAGATCATCGGCGTCGAAGCCGCCGGTTATGGCATCGAGACCGGCAAGCACGCGGCGAGCCTGAACGGCGGCGTTCCGGGTGTACTGCACGGCAACCGCACCTTCCTGTTGCAGGACGACGACGGCCAGATCATCGATGCCCATTCGATTTCCGCAGGTCTCGACTACCCCGGTATCGGCCCTGAACATGCCTGGTTGCACGACATTGGTCGCGTCCAGTACACCTCGGTGACCGACGCCGAAGCCCTGGAAGCCTTTCACAAATGCTGTCGCCTGGAAGGGATCATTCCTGCACTGGAAAGCGCCCACGCCCTGGCGGAAGTGTTCAAACGCGCACCCAACTTGCCGAAAGATCACCTGATGGTGGTCAACCTGTCCGGCCGTGGCGACAAAGACATGCAAACCGTGATGCACCACATGGAACAGTCCCAGCAGGAGAAACACTGATGAGCCGCCTGCAAACCCGTTTTGCCGAACTCAAGGAACAGAACCGCGCCGCCCTGGTCACTTTCGTCACGGCCGGCGACCCGAACTACGACACGTCGCTGGCGATTCTCAAGGGGCTGCCGGCGGCCGGTGCCGACGTGATCGAGTTGGGCATGCCGTTCACCGACCCGATGGCCGACGGCCCGGCGATCCAGTTAGCGAATATTCGTGCCTTGGGCGCCCAGCAGAACCTGGCGAAAACCCTGCAGATGGTTCGCGAGTTCCGTCAGGACAATACCGAGACGCCGCTGGTGCTGATGGGCTACTTCAACCCGATCCACCGTTATGGCGTGCAACGTTTCATTGACGAAGCGCTGGATTGCGGTGTCGATGGCCTGATCGTTGTGGACATGCCGCCCGAGCACAACAGCGAACTGTGCGAACCGGCCCAGGCGGCTGGCTTGGACTTCATCCGCCTGACGACGCCGACCACCGACGATGTGCGCTTGCCGACGGTGCTTAACGGCAGTTCGGGGTTTGTGTACTACGTGTCGGTGGCGGGCGTGACCGGGGCCGGTGCCGCGACGCTGGAGCATGTGGAAGAGGCCGTGGCGCGTCTGCGTCGCCATACCGATCTGCCCATCAGCATTGGTTTCGGTATCCGTACGCCGGAGCAGGCTGCCGCCATCGCACGATTGGCTGATGGGGTGGTGGTGGGCTCGGCGCTGATCGACCATATCGCCAGCGCCGAAACATCGGAACAGGCAATTGATGGGGTGTTGAGCTTGTGTGCCGCCCTGGCCGATGGTGTGCGCAAGGCGCGTCTCAGCTGATTTGATTCAGCTGGCAGCCACGAAAAAAGGGTTCAGAACGGGGTTCTGAACCCTTTTTTTATTCCACCTGGAGCAGTCTTGGCGCTGCTCTTTGCAGGGTCAAGGCAGCTCCAACCCGCCCCCGGCCTTGTGCAGCTTGCGCAAATGCTCGCCAATCTCTTTCACATTGGCCTCGCTCGCCGCAATTTCAGCCGCGCGGCTCGGTTCGAGCAATGCCCGGACTTCCTTGTCCAGATCGCCTGTCAGCGTTTGCAGTTGTTTTTGGCGGACACTGCTTTCCGATTCCAAGCGTTGCCATTCGCTGGGTTGCGGCAAGCCGTAGCCGCTGCTGCCCAACAGTTCGGCCGGACGGCTCAGGAAACCGCTGTTGGCGAGGATCTGCTGCAGCGTCGCATTGGCCCTTTCCATACCGCCGTTCTGCAATTCACGGGCGCCGAGGTAGCGCTGTTTGACTTCATCCTGCGCCAACAACAATTGCCGGCGATAACTGGCCTGCTCCAGCAGCAACAACGCCGCGCTGGTGCGCAGATCGGCCTGTTCGAACCAGACCCGGCGTTCGGCGGCGTCCAGAGCCAGCCAGTCTTCCACCGTTTGTTGCTTGATCGGCAGATACTTCTTCAGCACATCGAACATCGCCTGGTACCGCTCGCGGAATGAGTCGAAGCGGTAGCCCAGCCGCAAGGCTTCCTTGGGATCATCCAGCACGCTGGTATCCGCCAGGCCCCGGCCCTTGAGTACCTCCAGCAGGCCGTTGGGCATGATGCTGTCCAGGCCCTTGAGTTGCTCGTTATTGCTGCCGCTGCGCAACAGTTTCAAGCTCTCCACGGCGCAGTTATTGGACAGGAAGTAATAGTTGCCGTCGTAGCTCCAGTGCATTTCGGCGGCGTGCTCGACCGTTTCCTCGATCTCGGTGCGTGACAGGTTCAGCGGCACCGATGCCAGGCTGCGCAGCTCGGTCTTGGTGTATTCGTCGATCACCTGGGCCAACGGCAATACGAACAGGCGCGACGGGTATTTGCCGACCAGCCCGTCCCAGCTCGACAACTGCACATCGCCCACGAAGGCGCGGTATGACAGCACCAGGTGTTGGTCCAGATCCAGTCGGCAGTCCGGGCCACGTGGACGGCCCGGTGCGCAGATCACCAGCCGGAGCATGCTGTGGCCCCAGCGGCTCACCCAGTTCTGATTGGCCTCGGCCAGCAGGTAATCGATGGCATAGACCCGTTCCGGATCGACCTTGCCCAGCGGTGTCTTGGCGAAATCGTTTCCGGCGTTGAGGAAGGCGAACGATTGGGCGCAGGTGTCCTTGGCGGCGGGGGCCCAACCGAAGTGTTCCTGGTAATAGCGATACAGAGCGGGGCGTCGGCAGGCATAGCTGGAGTCCAGGAGGAAGTACTCCATGTTGACCGCGACGAACTCCTTGGGGCTGCTCGTTTCATAGAGATCCGGGCTGCGGGCGACCTGGCGGTTGTGCTGTTCCCGTTCACCGCGACGGCCGACGTATTGTGGCCAGCCGGCGAGGTCCAACAAGCGAGGATCATCGCTGAGGGTGAAACGGCGGTCGTTCTGGCCCCGGCATTCATCGGGAAGACCGATCAACCCGGCGCTGCTGTTGCGTCGAGTGCAACGCTGGATCAGTGCACGTTCGGCCTCTGGCCATAGACGCGAGCGATCATAGATGTGGGTCAGTTCGTGCAGGACCGTGGCGAGCATTTCCCGGCGCACGGTGCCGTGGGGGCGATGGGTCTTTTGCGTCGCGGCGCTGCCGTCGACAAGGCTGTCGAGCAGGTTGCTATTGAGGTCCAGTTGCGACACCAGCGAGGCCTGGCCGTAGGCATTGGCCGGCATCTGGTCGGTCCAGCCGACATCGATGCGCCGGTCCAGCCGCTCGATGAAGCGCGGCGGCAGGGCCTGCATGGCTTCATCGAGCAGTGCCTGGCTGGCCTGCTGTTGCGCCGGGCTCAGGCCTTCGACGTTGAGGTGCAATTGCAGGCCGGCCTGGGCCATGCTGCCCGTGAGCAGCAAGACCCCGGCCGCCAGCCAGGCGGCGAACCGCCTCACAATGCGAGGATGGCTTCGGCGAGAACCTGGTCACTGGCGTCGCGGGCTTCCGGCACGCGGGTGCGCAAGGTGTCGAAGGCGGCCTCGAGATGAGCGCCACGAATTTCACCATTGCTGGCGACAAAACTGGCCGCATCGTCATGGGCTTCGCGGACGATTTTCGAATCACGGATGGACGTGGTGGTGTCGGAAGTGAAATCGATCGTGCGCTGGGAAGCGCGAACGATGATGTTACTGGTGGCTACCAGGGTATGTGCCTGGGCCACATCGGCCAACACCAGCAGGCCTAAGGCGGCAGCAATCAGCGGGCTACGCATGGAACGACTCCGGAAAAATGAGGATAACTATTGGACGAGAATTGCCTGTGCCAGTTCAAGGTCGCTGACGTGAAGTTTTGGCTGGGCCCGGCGCAGGTAATCCAGGGCCGATTCCAGTTGTGCTCCTCGCAGTTGCCCGTCGCTGGCGACGAATGCCGCAGCGTCATCGTGAGCGGCGACGATCAGTTTATGGTCGAAGGGCGCGGAGGTCACCATGCTCGTGGCATAGCCGCTGACCACCACTTGCTGGGTGGACACATCGAAGGCATGGGCCGGAGCAGACCAGCAAAAAACGATGAAGAAAGACGCGATGAACAGATCTGAGTAGAAACGCATGGGACTCGACGGTTGATGGCGAGTTTGAAGGCTAGCGCAAACCTGCGGGCCAGAGCCAGCGCTGAAACATCGGAACACCATTTGGCGCCCGATGTTTCATGTTGCGTCAGATCACCAGGATGGCCTGGGCCAATTGCGCATCGGTGGCGTTGAGCTGTGGTGCCTGCTGGCGGATGTAATCCAGGGCGCTTTCCAGTTTCACACCACGGATGGCGCCTTCGCTGGCGACGAAGCTGGCGGCGTCATCACGGGCGGCTTGAACGATCTTGTTGTCACGCAGGGATGAGGTTGCATCGGAGGTCACGTCGGAGGTGGCCTTGAGTGCTCCGACGATGGAGTCGGTGGTGACGATGAAGCTGCTGGCGTTGGAGTGGGCGGCTACGGCCAGCAGGGCAACTGCGCTGAGCAGGCGAAGACGGATCATGATGAAACTCCTTGAATGATGGGTGATGCAGGTGCGTGTAGCTGGAAGAGGAGACGCATGCTCGACTCGCTTCGCCACGTTCGCCTCGATATTAGGACAGGAACGCGTTGGCTGACAGCCCTTGCGGTGCTCATTGACTGCATGGGGTCGACGTACTGTACTGGTATGTTTTATATCTTGTTTA
>NZ_JACNDD010000126.1:0-19621 GCF_017351395.1 Pseudomonas sp. FW305-28 | reverse complement strand
GCTTGAAGCCTTCGAACACCAACACCGCCACGGCCATCCAGATGGGGATGTAGGTCAGCCATTCACCGGCCTTGATGCTTTCGCCCAACAGCAGCGCAACGCCCAGCAGCAAGACGGGTTCGACGTAACTCAACAAGCCGAACAGGCTGAACGGCAGCAGCCGGCTGGCGACGATATAAGACACCAGCGCGCTGACGCTGATCACCCCGAGCAACGGGATCAGCAGCGACAGCCGCGGGTATTGATCGAACACGTTGAAACCCTGTTCACCGCTTTGCACGAACCACAGCGCCACGGGCAGCATCAGGGTCATGTCCAGCCAGAGCCCGCCGAGGTTGTCGGTCTTGATGCGTTTGCGCAGGATGAAATAGATCGGGTAGCCGATCACCACCAGCAAGGTTGCCCAGGAAAAACCGCCCACCCGGTACAACTCGTTGAACACGCCAAGGGTGGCGAAGAACACGGCGACTTTCTGCAGGTAGGACAGGCGCTCGCCATAGACGATGCGCCCGGTCAGGACCATCGACAGCGGCAACAGGAAGTACCCCAGCGACACGTCCAGGCTGTAGCCATTGAGCGGCGCCCACATGAACAGCCACAGCTGCGCACCCATCAGCACCGAAGAGACGATTGCCGCGATCAATAGCCGTGGCGTGGCAACCAGGCGTTGGATCAGCGCCGTGACCAGGTGCCAGTCCCGCGTCACCAGCAGGAAGGCGGTCATGCATGGCATCGTCAGCAGCATGCGCCAACCGAAGATCTCCACGCCGCTCAGGGGTGAGAGCAACGAGGTGTAGTAGTACATGACGGCGAACAGCGCAGAGGCCGAGACCGATAGAGCGATGCCTTTGGACACTTAGGCCTCTTATTTTGATGGGCAGGAACACCGTTGTGGTGAGGAGGGTAGTTGTGGCGAGGGAGCTTGCTCCCGCTCGGCTGCGAAGCGGCCGCAACTGAAGGGTCCGCTGCGCGGCCCAGCGGGAGCAAGCTCCCTCGCCACGTTCTTGTTCTATGAATGATTATGACGTACGCGGCACTCGCCCCGGCACGAAATGACTCACATCATTGAACCCCGGCGTCGACGCATGCCCCGGCGTCACCAGCGAATCGATGAAGGCTTCATCTTCCGCGCTGATCTTCACGGCCTGTGCCTTGGTGTACGAATCCCACTGCTCCTCGGTGCGCGGCCCGACGATGGCCGAAGTCACGGCGCTGTTGTTCAGCACCCAGGCGATGGCGAACTCGACGATACCCACGCCCCGGCCCTGGGTGTATTGCAGGATCTGCTGGGCAATGCGCAGGGACTCGACCCGCCATTCGGTTTCCAGGATGCGTTTGTCCTGGCGGCCGGCACGGCTATTGGCGTCCGGTGCCACATCCGGCGCGTACTTGCCGCTGAGCACGCCGCGGGCCAGTGGGCTGAACGGCACCACGCCGAGGCCGTAGTTCTGCGCGGCGGTGATCTGCTCGGTTTCCGCCTGGCGGTTGACGATGTTGTACAGCGGTTGGCTGATCACCGGTCGGTCGATGCCCAGGCTGTCGGCGATCCGGATCACTTCGGCGATGCGCCAGCCACGGTAGTTCGACAGGCCCCAATAACGGATCTTGCCCTGGCGAATCAAGTCGCCGATGGCCGACACGGTGACGTGCAGCGGGGTGTTGTGATCTTCGCGGTGCAGGTAATAGATGTCCAGGTAATCGGTGCCCAGGCGCGTCAGGCTGGCCTCGATGCCATTGAACAGGTGCTTGCGGCTCAGGCCGCTGCGGTTGGGCACGCCGTCCGGCGGGCCGAAGCCGACCTTGGTGGCCAGCACCCATTCGTGGCGGTGACGGGCGATCGCCTCGCCGACGATTTCCTCGGAGCGACCGTTGGTGTAGACGTCCGCGGTGTCGATGAAATTGATGCCCTGGTCCCAGGCCTTGTCGATGATCCGCAGCGAATCCTCGGTGCTGGTCTGTTCGCCGAACATCATCGTGCCCAGGGTCAGCGTCGAGACTTGCAACCCGGAATGGCCTAGCGTGCGGTAGCTCATGACAAGATCCTTTCATCCATGGGAAAGGCTCAATCAAACCCCAGAACCACCGCACGGATCAAACAGAATTCTCAAACACTGCCAATCCTGTGGGAATGAGCTTCTGTGGGAGCAAGGCTTGCCCGCGATACAGACGCCTCGGTATCACGGTAGACCCAGGTGCCTGCATCGCGGGCAAGCCTTGCTCCCACAAGCTCGCCTCAGGTGCGCAGGGTGCGGGTCATGCGCAGCGCCAGCAGGCTGCCACACACGATCACCCCGGCGAGCAGGTACAGCGCCGCGTCGGTCGAGCCGGTGGTGTCCTTGACCCAACCCACCAGATACGGGCTGAGGAAACCGGCCATCTGGCCCATGGAATTGATCAAGGCCAAGCCACCGGCGGCGGCTCCGGCGCTGAGCAGGGCGGTGGGCACTGGCCAGAACATCGGCAGGCCGGTGAGGGCACCCATGGTGGCGATGGACAGGCCGATGATGGCGATGGCCGGGGTGGTGGCGAAGTTGACGGCGATCAGCAGCCCGACCGCACCCATCAGCATCGGCACCACCAAGTGCCAGCGACGCTCCTTGTGCAAGTCCGCCGAGCGGCCCACCAGCAACATGAACACCGCTGCCAGCAGGTAAGGAATCGCACTCAGCCAGCCAATCACCAGGTTATCGCTGAAACCCAGGTTCTTGATGATCGACGGCAGCCAGAAGTTGATCGCATAGACGCCGCTCTGGATGCAGAAGTACACCAGGCCGAAGGCCCAGATCGCCGGGTTCTTGAACACCGCGAGCAACGAGTCGGTGGTGCTTTTTGGCTTGTTGGCCAGGTCTTCGGCATGGTCGGCGGTGAGCACGGCGCGTTCCTCGGCGGTCAGCCATTTGGCGTTGGCGAAGGTGTCGCTGAGCAGGAAGAACGCCAGAGCGCCGAGGATCACCGTCGGGATGCCTTGCAGCAGGAACATCCACTGCCAACCCGCCAGGCCGCCCTGGCCCGCGGCGAAGTGGTTGAGGATCCACCCGGAAAACGGGCTGCCCAGCAGGCCGGACACCGGGATGGCCGACATGAACAAGGCCATGATCCGACCGCGGCGGAACGTCGGGAACCATTGCGAGAGGTACAGCACCACGCCAGGAAAGAACCCGGCTTCAGCGGCGCCGGTAAACAGCCGCAAGGTATAGAACTCGGTGGGGGTGGTGACGAACAGCAGGCAGGTCGACAGCGTGCCCCAGGTGATCATCATCAATGCGATCCAGCGCCGGGGGCCGAACCGGGTCAGGGCCAGGTTGCTTGGCACGCCACACAGCACGTAGCCGATGAAGAAGATCCCGGCACCGAGGCCGTACACGGTTTCACTGAATTTCAAGGCATCGAGCATCTGCAACTTGGCGAAGCCAACGTTGACCCGGTCGAGGTAGTTGAACAGGTAGCAGATGAAAATGAACGGGATCAAGCGCAGGGTGATGCGCTTGTAGACGGTATTTTTTTCGTCGGGGGTAGCCAGGAGGGCCGTTGCGCTCTGGGACATGGCGGGTCTCTCTTTATTATGATTTTTGCGAGCCAAGGGGTAACGTTGACCGCCCCTTGAGTCTCGGCCAGCCCAAGGGCCCGTGTCTTTGTGCCTGGGCACAGGGTTTGGAGGCAGACCCTGTGCGCCTGACCAAACCCATGCCTGAAACAACAATCCACGCCGCCTGCAAGGAACACCGCCCATGTTCGAACTCGATCACGACCTGGCGCAGGACATCGTCGACCGGGCGATGGCGATCCTGCCGTACAACGTCAATGTCATGGACAATCAGGGGTTGATTCTCGGCAGCGGCGAGCGCGAGCGGGTCAATACCCGCCACGAAGGCGCGCAACTGGTCCTGGCCAACGGGCGGGTGGTGGAAATCGACGAGCATACCGCGATGCACCTCAAGGGCGTGCAGCCGGGGATCAACTTGCCGTTGATGCTCGATCAACGGCTGATCGGCGTCCTGGGCATCACCGGCGAGCCTGCGCAACTGCGTACCTATGCCGAACTGGTGCGCATGACCGCCGAGATGCTGGTGGGCCAGCGCAACCAACAGGCCGAGCAGCAATGGCGCCGCCAGCGTTGCGATGACTTGTTGGCGTTGCTGCTGGGGGACGCCGGGGATTCGCCGCGACTGCTGGACGAAGCCCGGCAAATGGGGCTCAAGCCACAATTGTCGCGGGTGCCGTACCTGTTCGAGCTGGGCCTGGAGCATGGACCGGGCCAGACCGTCGAGACATTGAGCGCCTGGCTGATGTCGCGCTACCCGGACAGTTGGTGCCTGACGTCGTCCAAATCTTCCTTGCTCTGGTGCCGGCCGGTGACCGCCTCGGTGGAGAACGAACGGCTGCTGGCCAAGCTCGACGGGTTGGGCTGGAGCATTCTGCGCGTGGCGGTGGGCGGCCAGGCCGAAGGGCTCGCGGGCCTGCGTCGTTGTTACCGGCGAGTCGGGGACCTGTTGGCCTACGGGCGCGATGTGTTGCCGCAGTCGCGCCTGCTGACGCTTGCGCGTTATCGCCTGCCGGTGATGCTCTGGCGCCATCGCAGCGACGACGCCCTGGATGAATTGCTGAGCCCTTTGCGCAAGGTCATCGCCAAGGACAGCAACGGCCAGTTGCTCGCCACCTTGCGCAGTTGGTGCGAGCACGACGGCCAGAGCCAAGCCTGCGCCGAAGCCCTGGGCATCCACCGCAACAGCCTGCGCTACCGCATGGAACGCATCGCCGAACTCAGCGGCGTGGATCCGTTGCGACTGGACGGGATGCTGGCATTGTACCTGGGGGTGCAACTGTTGCCCCAGACCGAAAGCACACCGCTGTAACCCTGTGGGAGCGAGCTTGCTCGCGATGACGGTGGCACATCCAATACCTATGCAAGCTGACACACCGCTATCGCGAGCAAGCTCGCTCCCACAGTTTGATCTGCGGCCCTACTTCTGTGGGAGCGAGCCTGCTCGCGATGAGGCCGGCAGCTTCAACCTGAATCTTCCTGGAAAACCGGTATTTGTGAAATTGAACAATAATGCGCGGTGTCTTTTGTGCGGTGGACCGGCGTCAGGCCTGCGGTCAACTGGCAGCATGCTGTGCATCGGAACCGGAGAATAATATGAAAATAATCATCGCCCCCGACTCGTTCAAGGACAGCCTCAGCGCCCAGGGCGTCGCCGATGCCATCGCCCAGGGGCTGGCCCAGGTCTGGCCGGATGCGCAGTTGATCAAGTGCCCGATGGCCGACGGCGGGGAGGGGACGGTGGAGTCGGTGCTGGCAGCCTGCAACGGTCAGTGGCGCCACACCCGGGTTCGTGGTCCGTTGGGTGTCGTCGTCGAGGCCCGCTGGGGCTGGTTGGCCGAGAGCCGCACCGCGATCATCGAGATGGCCGAGGCCAGTGGTTTGCAATTGGTAGCGCCGGGGCAGCGCGATGCCTGTGCCAGCAGCACCTACGGCACCGGCGAGCTGATTCGCGCGGCCCTCGATGAAGGCGCCGAACGGGTGATCCTGGCGATTGGCGGCAGTGCCACCAACGACGCCGGCGCCGGTGCGCTGCAGGCCTTGGGCGTGGCATTGCTGGATGACCAGGGCCAACCCCTTCCTCCCGGCGGACTGGCTTTGGCGAACCTGGCGCGCATCGACCTGAGCGAACTTGACCCCCGCCTGGCCCACGTCAGTTTCGAGATCGCCGCCGACGTCGATAACCCGCTGTGCGGACCCCATGGCGCATCCGCCGTCTTCGGTCCGCAGAAGGGCGCCTCGGCCTCTCAAGTGCAGGCACTGGACCGGGCCCTGGGGCATTTCGCCGAACAGTGCGCCCAGGCATTGAACAAGGATGTGCGCGACGAACCGGGCAGCGGTGCCGCTGGCGGCCTGGGTTTCGCGGCCAAGGCTTTTTTGGGGGCGCAGTTCCGGACCGGCGTGGACGTCGTCGCCCAATTGACCGGGCTGGCCGATGCGATCGAGGGCGCCGACCTGGTGATCACCGGCGAAGGCCGTTTCGACGCCCAGACCCTGCGCGGCAAGACCCCCTTCGGCGTGGCCCGCATCGCCCGCCAGCAGGGCGTACCGGTGCTGGTCATCGCCGGTACGCTGGGGGAGGGCTACCAGGCGCTGTATGAACACGGCATCGACGCCGCCTTCGCCCTGGCCAGCGGGCCGATGACCCTGCAAGAAGCCTGCGTCGACGCGCCGCGCCTGCTGAGCGAGCGCGCCCAGGACATCGCCCGGTTGTGGCGGGTGGCGCGCCGATAAAGCGGTCGCGCATTACACCTGGCGAGGGAGCAAGCTCCTTCGCCACAGAAGCCTCGTGAAATATTTTTTTACATCCCCCTGCAAAAAGCCTGGAGCCTGGCCGATAACGACCTCAGGCGTACCCACAATTATTCCAACCCGTACGCTGGCGGCATGGATGCTCGACCCCATCACAACGAGGTCTTCCCATGTCTCTACGCAGCTTGAATATCGCTCCCCGGGCTTTTCTGGGCTTCACCGTCATCGCGTTGCTCGTCGTTGTCCTCGGCTTATTCGCCGCCAATCGCATGTCAGTCATCCGCCAGGCTTCGCTGGACATGGAGCAGACCCAAGTGCCCAGCGTCGGCTACCTGGCCAACGTGCTGGAAAGCGTGTTGCGCATGCGCATTCTTTCGTTCCGGATCCTGGTCAACCGCGACCCGGCCAGTCTGGCAGAGGCCGAGGGCCGCATCGGTGTGCTGGTGGAAAAACTGAACAAGGCCAATAGCAGCTACGCCGCGTTGCCGGCCTCGCCGCAAGAGGCTGAGCTGTACAAAGTCTTTTCGGCGACCCTCGACAAATATCTGCAAGCCCAGAAAGAAATGCTCGAGTTGTCGCGCCAGAACAAGGCTGACGAACTGCGTACCCACATCAATACGCGGATCAAGGAAGGCACCGACCTGATGGGCGAGCAGCTCAATAAGCTCATTGCCCTCAACATAGCCAGTGCCGGTGAGGCATCGGCCCTGGCCGGCGAGCATTACAACAGCGCCATCACCGGCATCATCGTCGTCTCGCTCATTGCCGCGCTGGCCACGGTCGTGTTGGCCTTGCTGCTGACCCGCAGCATCGTCGCGCCACTCAACCGGGCCTTGGAGGCCGCCCGGATCATTGCCAGCGGCAACCTGGTCCAGGTCATAGCGGTTGATGGCAAGGATGAACCCGGTCGCTTGCTCCAGGCCTTGGCCGCGATGCAGGGCAGCCTGCGCCAGACCATCGAGCAGATCGCCGGCTCCGCCAGCCAATTGGGCGCGGCGGCCGAAGAGCTGAGCGCGGTCACCCAGGAATCCTCCCGCGGCCTGCAACAGCAACACAATGAAATCGAGCAGGCCGCCACTGCCGTCAATGAGATGACCGCCGCCGTCGAGGAGGTCGCCCGCAACGCGGTGTCCACTTCCGAAGCTTCGAACCAGTCGACCCAGGCTGCCCAGGAAGGGCGCTCGCGGGTGGTGGAAACCGTCGATGCGATCCAGACCATGACCCACGACGTGCAAGCCACCGCTTCGATGATCGAAGGCCTGGCGGTCCAGGGCCGGGACATTGGCAAGGTGCTGGACGTGATCCGCGCCATCGCCGAACAGACCAACCTGCTGGCGCTCAACGCGGCCATCGAAGCCGCCCGTGCCGGGGAAGCCGGACGCGGTTTCGCAGTGGTAGCCGATGAAGTCCGGGCCCTGGCCCATCGCACTGCCCAATCGACCCAGGAAATCGAAAAAATGGTCGCCGGCATCCAGAACGGTACCGGCCAGGCCGTGCAATCGATGCAGCAGAGCAACCAGCGCACCCAAAGCACTCTGGAGATGGCCCGGGCCGCCGGCGTGGCCCTGGAGCAGATCACCCAGTCGATCCACCAGATCAACGAACGCAACCTGGTCATTGCCAGCGCCTCGGAAGAACAGGCCCAGGTCTCCCGCGAAGTGGACCGCAACCTGGTGAACATCCGCGACCTGGCTACGCAATCGGCCAGCGGCGCGAAACAGACCAGCGACGCCACTCATGAACTGTCGCGCCTGGCGGTGGGTTTGAATGCGATGGTGGCGCGGTTTGTGATTTGAGATAGGGTTGAGGCTGGACATCGCGCAACCAGGAGACGTACATGCGCTTTTCAGCCTTGACCCAACGCATCACCGGCGACGGTGCCGCTGCCTGGGATATTCACGACCGGGCGCTGGCCATGCGCGAACAGGGCATGGACGTGTTGCTGTTGTCGGTGGGCGACCCGGACTTTGACACGCCACGGGCCATCGTCGATGCGGCGGTGGGCAGCCTGCGGGCTGGCGACACTCATTATTCGGACATTCGCGGCCTGCACACCCTGCGTTCCAGCATTGCCCGGCGTCACCGCCTGCGCTGCGGCCTAGGCGTAGGCGCCGAACATGTGGTTGTGCTGCCGGGGGCGCAATGCGCGGTGTACGCGGTCGCGCAATGCCTGCTCAACGCAGGCGACGAAGTCATCGTCGCAGAGCCGATGTATGTCACCTACGAAGCGGTGTTCGGTGCCTGCGGGGCAAAAGTGGTGCCGGTGGCGGTCCGCCCGGAGAATGGTTTTCGGGTCGAACCGGCGGACGTTGCCCGCCTGATTACCCCGCGTACCCGGGCGATGCTGCTCAACAGCCCGAACAACCCGTCCGGCGCCAGCCTGCCGATGTCCACCTGGCAAGCCTTGGCGCGGTTGTGCATCGAACATGACCTGTGGCTGATCAGTGACGAGGTCTACAGCGACCTGATCTACGAAGGCGAACACATCAGCCCGGCCAGCCTGCCGGGCATGGCCGAGCGCACCGCGACCATCAACAGCCTGTCCAAATCCCACGCCATGACGGGCTGGCGCATCGGTTGGGTCATCGGGCCGCAGGCGTTGGCCGGGCACTTGGCGAACCTGTCGCTGTGCATGCTGTTCGGCTTGCCGGATTTCGTGCAACGCGCCGCCCAAGTCGCGCTGGAGCAGGCTCTGCCTGAGGTGGCGCAGATGCACGAGGAATATCGCCAGCGCCGCGACCTGGTCTGCGCCATGCTCGATGACTGCCCGGGCCTCAAGCCGGTGCGGCCCGACGGCGGCATGTTCGTGATGGTCGACGTGCGCCAGACCGGCCTCGACGCCCAGGTGTTTGCCGAGCGGCTGTTGGATGGGTATGGCGTGTCGGTACTGGCTGGCGAGGCGTTCGGGCCGAGTGCGGCGGGGCATATTCGGATCGGGTTGGTGGTCGATCAGGTGAAGTTGGCGGATGCGTGCCGGCGAATTGTGTTGTGTGCAGCAGACCTGTTGCGGGTACGGCAGGTTTGAAGAATTGGTCATCGGATGGTCGGACCTCGGCGGGCATTGCGATACATATCCTGTGTGAGAGCGATCTGTTCGCGATAGGCCATTAGTCCATCGTAACCTCAGCGATTGTCCCCTGATTAAACCAGATGCTCGGTTCGGTATCTGGGTCATCAGTGTTACGCAAGCGCTTCAGCCTTTAGTGATAACCCTTCGAATAGACAGTCTGTCAGTTCACGTCCTGCATGGCGTATGGGCATGCATGGTTGTTTTTTCGAGAGCAGCGCATTCCGATAAACGGTATTGAGACCTGTCAGACCTGACAGTAGTCACCGCATCCGCCTCGGCGTTAAATCGCTTCAGTAGAAAAATGAACATGAACAGTGGACTTACCTATGGCGCCCAATCAACCGCTGATATTCGAGACACCCAAGGTGGTGGGCGTTGCTGATCCGGATGTCGATCCTGAGGGACATATTCCACCTGACTTATTACTGACGGGAATTGAGGTCGTCGTTCCTTTATGGCCTCAGCATGCAGAGGAACCAGGAGAAAGGGATATTTTGACTGTCCGTTTTGAACAAGTCGGACAAGCTCCGGTGGAGATAGTAAATGTCTATGAGCCGGCGGATATGAAACCTGAGTTCCTTATACCTATTGGCCCGGAGTATCTGACGCATGATGGTGTAGGCCAGTTGTGGTATGAACTTCTCGATACGGCTGATAATCCAGCCGAGTCATACAAGCGATTACTGACTATCGATCATGTACCTGTCCCTGATGATCTTCTGAAAGCTGTATTTGTACACGCCACCCCTTGGGGTTATCTGAATTGTGACACGGTGCCTCCGTTATGGGAGGGCGTCACAGTCAAGATTCCACCGTTAACCGGATTTCTCGTTGGGGATCGCTGCGAAGTATTCTGGCGGGGGTTTTTAAGTCTGAATGACAGCGGTCCAGAAGTCATCAGTGCAAGAAAGACCGTTATTCGCCCTGCTTTAAGTGAGCAGGATATTCTCGAAGGCTACGAAATAGTTATCTTGCCCTATGATGTTCATATAAAGCCAATGGAGCGGAGCTCCTCTGCTACCGTCACCTATCGTGTTTATCGCGGTACGAAACTGGTTGGCTCTTCGGAGCTGGCGTTGGTGAAAATAGATAGGATTCGAGCGGGGCAGGAACTTCCGTGTGGTCCTTGAATGGGGTAAAAAAACAGGTATTTGATCGGGAGGCTGCAGAAGTACATCCTTCTTGGCATCGTGTCGCAATGATTGTGAAGAAATGGAGACGCTAAATGAACTCGATATTTAAACAAGCCGAACTGTCCAGAAGAGCAGTGCTTGAAAAAAAGTATGGGAAATCCGGTGGGCCACTTGCAAACCCTCCGGCTGTCACCATTACGGCACAAACACTTCCGAACGACTTGAGAATTCCGGTGGCGGCGCTCGACGCGCCACTACGGTACACCATTCCTCGACCCTCCGAGCCTGAGGACCCAGATGATCTGATCGAGTTCAAAATCCGCAAAAAAGGTGAGGCAGGTTGGCAGGATATTGAAGAGTTTCTTGAGTTAGGAGCTATTGCGGATCGGGAGTGGCCATTGTCGCGCTTTATGCCCATGGAATACTTGACAGAAGACAGGGTTCCAGAAACACCCACTGAATATGAAGTTCAGTATATTTATTGGTATGGCGGGACTAATGAGGGGTTGTCGGATATTACGACGTACGCCATTGACCGTACTCCTCCTTATAGAGTCAAGGAGCCGCCATCGAACCGGTCCCCCCAGGCTGCTGCATTTCCTGCGGATCTGGGGCCGAATGATCCGATTGATGAAGCCTATATTGGCAATAATCCGAACGGCATCACGATCAAAGTTGGAAGTTACAACTATCATGCGACGGATACAATCAAGGTTTTCTGGGGTGTGGCACCGGACGTTAATCGCGACGAACCCGCCTATGAGGGGCCGCTACCATCCTCATATGAAGTTCTCGTGCCCATCAGGGTGTTTGTAGAGTCCGATGAGGGCGTCAATACACTTCGATATGTAGTGACGGACCTTGCAGGTAATATCAGCAAACCCTCCGATCCCAGCTATCGTGAGATCAAACGTATCCCCGATCCGACGGTTTTTCCAGCACCGGTGGTGCCACTGGCCAACGGCGAGGATGGCGATGATTTAATTGATTTGCGCGACTGTAATGAAGGGGTCGATATCATTGTCGAGGTGCCCACGCCGAACGTACCTACGGACACTGTTATGGCTTATTGGGGCAGTGAGCCACTTGGCGAAAAAAGGGTGCAGGAAAGTGTTGATGGAAAGTTGACTTGGAGGAACGTTGATTTCGAAATTATCAAACGGGTTTATGGCGATACGGACGGAGATGAACTGACAAATATCAGTTACCAGATGTTCAGGGGGACTCCTAAGGGTGGGAGTGATGTGGATATCAAGGTTAATATTTTTTATGTTGGTCCGGAAAATCCGGATGAGCCCAGCCCAATAAATCCGAGGATGACTGCTCCTACTTTAGAAACCCTTAAAGGCTCTATTGATGAGGTTTTAGAGTCGGATTTCGGTGATCCGGCAACGATTAAAATTGATCTGTTTTCCGCGCCTCCGACCCAAGAAGGATGGTTGATTGATGTATTCTATGATGACGTCAAAGTAGGCGACACTATCCGTTTGACCAATGGACAAGAAGGTACCCAGCTTACACCAGCGTTGCCATGGCAAACGATTCTTGACCAGGGGAGCGGAACGAAGGTGCTGCGATGGTCGCTCTATACCGCGACCAACCCTAACCCGATGGGTTCTCTCCCTAAAGATGTCCAGGTAGAAGAGTTTCCTATTCAGACGCCTATGCCGGAGGTGTTGAACTTGGCTGGACCCCTTAAACGGATCGGTTGTTCCACTTTGAACTTTGGGGCTTCCGGTGATGGCACCCCACGACGTAACTTGCAGGTGCGCATTCCGAAAAGCTCTTACACGGTTGACGGAGAAACTGTCACTTTGTCATGGGCCGCCTATACCAATGAGATCCCCCCAATCCTTATTCCAGGCACGGGAACTACGGTGGATCTTAATATCAGCGGTACGTTTCCCGATGCGGGAGAGGTCATCGAGATAGGTACTTACGAGACGCACTTCAAGCCGGCTAATCGTGGCAACGGTCGCCTCAGTTATACCATTACGCGAACAGGCACGACGCCAACGCCACCGTCAGCGGAAGCCGAACATTATGTGTTGGTGACCAACAGTGAAGCGCAGTATTGCGAAGATGTTAACCCAGGGCCATAACGGAGTGGCGGTTCGAAAGCGAGTGGCGAAGCTGTTTTCGCCGCTCGCTATGACGTCTGGTTTGTTATGGAGAAACCATTTCCTCATGGGATTTTTCAACGCCAAAAATCAGATTATTCCTACATCGATTTGCATAGTTGCACGCTAGCCTAGCGCCCCTCATTTGGCCGGCGTTCCAATCCGCGAGTGACAGCCATTCAGTTCTTCAAGCAGGTGTCTACTATGCGAAGCAAGTTTTCATTCATTTCGAACACGCCTTTCCGTTTTGTTCTCCTATGTTCACCTCTACTGGTATTTTCCAGCCAGATTGCTGCTGCGCCCATTGTGGGCGGTACGGAGACCATTACCGGTGGCACTCCTGAGCGTTGGGACCTCACTTCGAACGCTACATTGAATGTCAACGGTGCACAGACGCTGTTCATCAATGCAGACGGTTCGACACTCAACGTCAATGCCGGTACCACCCAACAGATCAATGCCGGAAATGGATCCAAGGTCAACTTGAGTGGCGCGACCGTTACGGGGGTTGGCGGTTTGGCGGCTGTCCTGTTGAGCAACAGTGAGGCCAATATCGAAAACAGCACCATTACTGGCAATCGCGTCGGGTTGCAGGTCGTGCGTGAAGTGAGCACGTCGACAGGATCCACTGCGACTGTGAATGGAAGTACGATCACTGGCGTGACAGGTGGGGCGCTGGTGAGTGGGTACAGCAGCCTGGACGTCAACAATTCGACGGTTCAGGGTACCGGGGCTACCAGTTACGGGGTGAGACTGCTCAGTGCTCAAGCCATGGCCACCAACAGCACGATAATCGGTGGACAAGATGGCATTATCCTTGGGCTCGACTCGAGCGCGATTCGACCGGTGGACCTGACGCTGGACAATACAACCGTCCAAGGCCAGACCGGCTCGGCCATTGTGGTTGACTTCGCCAACGCAGGCACCTCTAAAGCGACCATCACCCTTAACAACTCACAACTTGTGGCCGGTAACGACACCTTGCTGGATGTCCGCGGGGGAGCCAACGCCTCTATGGAGGTCAACAACAGCGTATTGACCGGCAATCTCGTTAATGAAGCCGGCAGCACGCTCGATGTCACCTTGCAGAACAACTCGGTGTTGACCGGTCGCCTGGAAAATGTCTCCAGCATGACCATAAATGAGACCGGTCTCTGGGAGTTGGCTGGTGATAGTCAAGTCGAGACGTTGGCCCTAAATGGCGGAACGGTTCGTTTCGGTTCCGATAGCAGTTTTTATCAATTGGATGTGAATGAGCTTTCCGGGAACGGTCGGTTCGAGTTGGGTACGGACTTCGTTACCGGCCAGACCGATCTGTTGAACGTGACGGGCAATGCCAGTGGTCGACATGAGTTACTGATCAGTAGCAGTGGCGTGGATCCGGTCGAGATGGGTGAAGCCATTCGGGTGGTGCAAACCGCGGGTGGTGATGCGCAGTTCTATATGGACAGGGACGTGGATTTCGGAACCTTTTCATACGGTCTGGCAAAAAGCGGCAATGACTGGATTCTGGATCCGAGCACCCGTACGGTCAGCCCGGGTACGCGTTCAATTCTGGCGTTGTTCAACACGGCGCCAACGGTATGGTATGGCGAGCTTACGTCGCTACGTACACGCATGGGGGAACTGCGTTTCAACGGTGCTGAGGCGGGCTCCTGGGGCCGCGTCTATGGCAACAAGTACAATGTGGCCGATGCTTCGGGTGTTGGGTATAAACAAACTCAGCAAGGTTTCACCCTCGGTGCCGATGCGCCGCTACCATTTGGTGACGGCCAATGGTTGGTGGGCGTGATGGCCGGGCATAGCAAATCCGACCTGGACCTTACCGGGGGCACCTCGGGCACGGTCAACAGCAATTACTTGGGCACTTACGCCACTTGGATCGATGCCGAAAGCGGTTACTATTTCGACGGTGTGGTTAAGTTCAACCACTTCCAGAATGACGCCAAGGTCGGTTTGAGCGATGGTCGCAGAGCAAAAGGTGACTATGACAATACCGGCTTGGGTGGGTCTGTCGAGGTCGGTCGGCACATCAAGCTTGACGATGATTATTTCATCGAGCCCTACACTAAATGGTCAGCCGTGGTCATTCAGGGTAAAAACTTTTCCTTGGACAACGGTATGCGTGCCGATGGTGATCGCACCCGTTCATTGCTGGGTGAGGCGGGAATGACCGTGGGGCGCAACTACACGTTGGAAAACGACATGCAGGTACAACCTTATGTACGTGTCGGGTTGGCTCATGAGTTCGTCAAGAATAATGAGGTCAGTGTTAACAATAATGTCTTTAATAACGATCTGTCAGGGTCTCGGGGTGAACTGGCTGCCGGTGTTGCTGTAGCGCTCACGGATCGACTGCAGATGCACGTCGATCTTGATTACAGCAAAGGTGAGCATATCGAACGCCCCATTGGTGCAAACTTCGGTGTTCGATACGGGTTCTAAAAGCTTGCGACCCGAATGAATATCGCGAAAGCCAGGAAGGTTGTGTGAGGACGCACCTAAGGCCGCCCAGACAAACGCCCCGATAGGTTCGGGGCGTTTGCTGTTGGGCACGAAAGGGCGAAAAAAGGCGGGCGTCAGGCCGCTTGAGTACCACGATAAGCCTTGAGTGCAAGTGAACGGTCAACTTTTGCATTAAAGGTCAGATTGATAGTTAATGTCGTTTTTTCTTCGTTCTCGTCTTCATACTCGACGACGGCGTTTGTCAGTGTGCCTAAAAAGGTCTCAGTGATCAGATTGAATGCAAGATCTGCGTCGCCACTTACTTGTGTATACAAAATCGGTTTTGACGGATCGCTGTTATCAACGAAGTTCAACCGTACGGCATCGGAGTCCGGACTCAAGGAGTAGACCGCATTGGGTAATCTGCGGCTGAACGACAGATTGATTTCCTTCGTGATATAGCCAGGTGCCGGTCCGCGCTGCCGGGCAAATAACACACGAGCCTCTCCATGTTCTGGCGGGAAGGTTTTGTAGGTAAGTTCTACCAAGCCAGCGTTGAATGTTTCACTGTTTATCGTTCCTGTGCAGGTGCCGAATTTTTGTGTGTTTCTGATCGCGTTCATCAATACGCTCTCCACTGTCGTGACGAAAGGTATCCTGGCGAGAGTTCCGGGATGACGTATCAAAGCGCTGATAGTTTGTTCTGTAAACTGTCACCCATGACAGTTTACAGGCTGAAAAAAATGTGTTTCTAAAATATTGCCTGGGAGATGATGGTCAGAGGGACTTCATCTCCGGGCTTGAGGATGTCGTGGGATGATGGAGGGGATCGGTAAAGCTTTGTAGCGTCTATGTGAAATTGTGTAAGGGGTTTGCTCGTAGGTGGGTGAGGGCGTATATCCTTGGCCGCTTGAGATTCTCTGCGTCTGGCAGGCCCTCATCGCGAGCAAGCTCGCTCCCACAGTGGTTTTGTGTCGTCCCCTCGACCCTTGTGGGAGCGAGCTTGCTCGCGATTGCGGCATTGCCGGCGCCACAGCACTTTCTGGAAACACCATGCCCAACATCCTCCTGGTCGAAGACGACCCCGCACTCTCTGAACTGATCGCCAGTTACCTGGAGCGCAACGGCTATCAGGTCAGCGTCCTCAGCCGTGGCGATCATGTGCGTGAACGGGCGCGGGTCGATCCGCCGGACCTGGTGATCCTCGACCTGATGCTGCCGGGGCTGGACGGCTTGCAGGTCTGCCGCTTGCTGCGGGCCGATTCGGCGACCTTGCCGATCCTGATGCTCACCGCCCGGGACGACAGCCACGACCAGGTCCTGGGCCTGGAGATGGGCGCTGACGACTACGTCACCAAACCGTGCGAGCCTCGGGTGTTGCTGGCGCGGGTGCGCACCTTGTTACGGCGCAGCAGCCTCATCGAGCCGCAGACGGCCAACGACCGCATCCTGGTGGGCAACCTGTGCATCGACTTGTCCGAGCGCACGGTGACCTGGCGCGGGCAGGCGGTGGAATTGTCCAGCGGCGAATACAATCTGCTGGTGGTGTTGGCCCGGCATTCCGGCGAAGTGCTGAGCCGCGACCAGATCCTGCAACGCCTGCGGGGTATCGAATTCAACGGCACCGACCGTTCGGTAGACGTGGCGATTTCCAAGTTGCGGCGCAAGTTCGACGACAACGCCGACGAAGCCCGCAAGATCAAAACCGTGTGGGGCAAGGGCTACCTGTTCAGCCGTTCCGAGTGGGAATGCTGAGCCGATGTGGAAGCTGCTGATTCGCCTCTACCTGGTCACCATCGTGTCCTACAGCGCGGCGATCTACCTGATGCCGGAACTGGTGGTCCGCCTGTTCCACGAGCGTTTCCTGACCTACAACCTCGATTATTCCCGGGGCCTGCAAACCCTGTTGGTCAAGCAGTTCCGCGCTGTGCCCAGCGCACAGTGGCCGACGCTGGCGGCGCAGATGGACAAGGAATTCGACCCGCTGCGCATCGAACTGGCCGCCATCGATGACAACGGTTTCAGCGCCGAGGAGCAGGCGCGTCTCAAGCGCGGCGAGAATGTGGTGCGCCTCGGCGACTGGGCCTGGCGAACCCTGGCGGCGGCACCGCTGGATGAGCACACGGCGGTGAAGATGGTCGTGCCGCCGGACCCGGCCGATGTCAGTTGGTTGTACTGGAGCATCAACGTGTTGATCGGCGCGACGATGCTGGCTTGCCTGTTGCTCTGGTTGCGGCCTCACTGGCGCGACCTGGAACGCCTGCGGCGCACCGCCGAGCGTTTCGGCAAAGGTCATCTGGGGGAGCGTACGCACATCGCCTCCAGTTCGAACATCGGCAGCCTGGCCCATGTGTTCGACACGATGGCGGGGGACATCGAGAACCTGCTCAACCAACAGCGGGATCTGCTCAACGCCGTGTCCCACGAACTGCGCACGCCCCTGACGCGGCTCGACTTCGGCCTGGCCCTGGCGCTGTCCGACGACTTGCCGGCACCCAGCCGCGAGCGTCTGCAAGGGCTCGTGGCGCACATTCGCGAGCTGGATGAGTTGGTGCTGGAGCTGCTGTCCTACAGCCGATTGCAAAATCCGCAACACTTGCCCGAACGGGTCGAAGTGGCGCTGGACGAATTCATCGACAGCATCCTGGGCAGCGTCGACGAGGACCTGGCGGCGCCGGACGTGGTGATCGACGTGTTGTTGCATGGGACGCTGGAGCGTTTTGTGCTGGACCCACGGTTGACCGCACGGGCGTTGCAGAACCTGCTGCGCAATGCCATGCGGTATTGCGAAAAGCACATCCAGATCGGCGTGCTGGTGGGTGGTCAAGGCTGTGAGATCTGGGTCGACGACGACGGCATCGGCATTCCCGACAGCGAACGCGAGCGGGTGTTCGAGCCGTTCTACCGCCTGGACCGCAGCCGCGATCGCGCCACGGGCGGCTTCGGCCTCGGCCTGGCCATCAGCCGCCGGGCCCTGGAAGCCCAGGGCGGCACCTTGACGGTGGAAGCCTCGCCGCTAGGCGGGGCACGTTTCAGGCTATGGCTGCCAACACCGCCCTGAATCCTGTGGCGAGGGAGCTTGCTCCCGCTGGAGCGCGAAGCGGTCCCAATGGCCCCTTACCCAAACAACCCCGCCGCAATATTGATCGAAAACCCCAGGATCGCCGTGTTGAACACAAACCCGATCAACGACTGCGCCAATACGATCTTGCGCAGTTGCCGGGTGGCGACCCCCACGTCGGACGTCTGCACCGCGACCCCGATGGTGAAAGAGAAATACAGGAAATCCCAATAGTTGGGCGTGGTCAGCCCTTCGGCAAAGCGCAGCGCCGGCTCCTTGCCCTCCCAGGTGTAATACAGCCGTGCGTAGTGAACGCTGAAAATCACTCCGATCAGCAACCATGAACCGATCACGGTCATTGCCGTGAAGCCGTAGTGCAACAGCTTGCCAGCGGCTTGCAGGTCGCGGCTGCCGGCCAGCTCGAAGGTGATGGTCGCCAGGCTGGCCAAGGCCGCGACGCAGACCGTCAGCAGCACCAGCCCGGCATTTTCATCTTCGATTTCGGCGATGCGCTTCACATCGGGCGCCTTGGCCCGCACGGTCAGCCAGAACATCAGCACCAGGTAGGTCCAGACCCCGGCATTCCAGCCGATCAGGATCTTGCTGATGATCGAGTCCACGGGAGCCAGGATACCCACCGCCAGGCCAAGGACCGTGGCGCTGGAAAGGCGCGGGTGAGTGCGGGCGAGGAAGGGCATGGAGGCTCACTGTCCGGAAAAGAGGCGCCTAGTATGGGCCATCAAGCGAAGGGGCGACCGTCTATCGCGCTGGATTCGATCAATTGCACGCCCGCTTCCTGCATCCGCTGGATCGCCGCCTCCATCGAGCCCTCCCTGTCGATGCCCCGGCAGGCGTCCAGCACCACAAACGCGTTGAACCCGGCCAGCCGGGCATCCAGTGCCGAAAACATCACGCAGAAATCCAGGGCCAGGCCTACCAGGTAGACGGTGTCGATGCCGCGTTCCTTGAGGTAGCCGGTCAAACCGGTCGGGGTCTGGTGGTCCGCTTCCAGGAAGGCCGAGTAGCTGTCGATGTCCGGGTTGCAGCCTTTGCGAATGATCAGCTTGGCATGGTCAAGCCCGAGTGCCGGGTGCAGCGCGGCACCGTGGCTGCCCTGTAGGCAGTGGTCGGGCCAGAGTGTCTGCTCGCCGTAGGGCAATTGGACGGTGTCGAAAGGTTGCTTGCCCGGGTGACTGGAGGCAAACGAGGCGTGCCCGGCCGGGTGCCAGTCTTGCGCTAGGACGACGTGCCTGAATGATTGGCCGAGCTGGTTGATCAACGGCACGATCTCATCGCCTCCTGGCACGGCCAGTTGGCCACCGGGGATGAAGTCGTTCTGTACATCGATCACCACGAGTGCGGTGGTCAAGGCTCGGTTGGCTGGAACGCTCATGAGTGGAATCCTCCTTGAAGTGGTTCTTCGAGAGTAGCTGAACGCCCCGGGGCCGGTGTGCAGACTGACCCACCGCTTTCGCGAGCAAGCTCGCTCCCACACTGGAT
>NZ_JACNDD010000125.1:0-19641 GCF_017351395.1 Pseudomonas sp. FW305-28 | reverse complement strand
CGGCGGAAAACTCCATCGAGGCGGGTGAGGCCAGTTCCTCGTGGGGCACGGGTGAGCGCAATACCAGGCCGATCATTAGCGCCACGCCGGCGACCGTGGCGAATGCCATTTGCCAGCGCGGCCGTTGGCAGGCTTGCAGCCAGCGTTGCCACAGGCTTGGCGTGGGTGTCGGTGCTTCGCGACGGGCGGTGGCCAGGATGAAGGCGTCCAGGGAGGCCGGCGGCTCGCCGCTGGTGTGTTGGCGGAAATGCTCGATCAGCACTTCGTCGTTGGGATCCGGGGTGTGTTTGGCGTCGATCATGCGGGTACCTCCTCGGCCAGCAGTCGCTGCAATTTCTGCTGGGCGTAACGCAAGCGGCTTTTGACCGTTTCCAGCGGGGCACCGGTCAGGGCGGCAATCTGTGGCAGCTCCAGGTCGCCATGCAGGCGCAGCAGGAAGACCTCTCGCTGATCCTCGGGCAAGGCCTGCAATGCGGCGTCGAGACGCGCCTGGTCGCGGCTCAGGCTCAGCTGTTGCTCGGGGCTGCCGGTGTCGTCGGGCTGGACGTGCAGTTGCTCGTCATAACTGTCGTGCAGCGGGTTGTGGACACCCTGTCTGCGCCAGTGGTCGATCAAGCGGTTGCGGGCAATCTGGAACAACCAGGTACGAAAACTCGCCCGGCCTTGTGGCTGGGTGGCGCTGCGAATCAGGCTGAGCCAGGTGTCCTGGAAAACTTCCTCGGCCAGCTCGGCTTTGTTGCTCAAGGACAGCAGGAAACGGTAAAGCCCTTGCCGATGACGGGCGTACAGGACTTCGAAAGAAGCCCCGTCGCCATTGCGGTAGCGGGCCAGCAGCGATTCGTCGCTGGGAGAATCAAGCGCAGCGGGCATGTGGGGGGCGAACTCCTTTCCGGTCATTGCAACACAGTCCTGGCAGACAACAACGTACCCCTGTGGGAGCGAGCTCGCTCGCGATGGCGTCGGATCAGTCAATGACGAACATGATCGGTCTACTGCTATCGCGAGCAAGCTCGCTCCCACATTGATGATCCTCGTTTGTAGTCAGGCTCAGCGCTTGGCCGCAGGCTCAAGGCTCTGGGCCAGTTCCACCAACTGCACAAACTCCGAGCGCAGCCCAAACGGATCATCACCGCGGGCCGAGCGCGCCAATTGCGCAGTGTCCTTCAAGGTCATCGTCCCAGTGTAGCGTCCATCGCCCTTGAGCTGTTGGGCGAAGGCGGCAACAGCGGCCGAGAAACGCAGGTCATCGCTGGGCTTGCGGTCGTTCTGCACGCTGGCAATGGGATGTTCGATCAATCGACTGCTTCCGCCCTCGGCCGGCTTGTAGCGTACGCGCAACATCGCCAATTCGCCTGACGTGCTCTGCGACTTGGGCGTGCTGGCATAGCGCAGCGGTTCCAACCAACCCGGCGCCCCCTTCGGCACGATTTCATACAACGCCGTCACCGTATGCCCGGCGCCGATCTCGCCTGCGTCGACCTTGTCGTTGTTGAAATCCTCACGCGTCAATGCGCGGTTCTCATAGCCCAGCAGTCGATACTCACTGACCTGGGCGGGGTTGAACTCCACCTGCAACTTCACGTCCCGGGCGACCACCGCCAGGGTGGAACTGAGCTGGTCCACCAGGACCTTGCGCGCTTCGAGCAGGTTGTCGATGTAGGCGTAGTTACCGTCACCGGCGTCGGCCAATTGCTCCATCAGGTGCTCGTTGTAGTTATCCACACCGAAGCCCAGGGTCGTCAGGGAGACGCCGCTTTTACGCTGGTCCACCGCCATCTGCTTGAGGCTGTCGAAATCACTGACACCGACGTTGAAGTCGCCATCGGTGGCCAGCAGGATGCGGTTGATGCCTTTGGCGATGAAGCTCTCCCGCGCCATCTGATAGGCCAGTTCGATACCCGAGGCACCTGCGGTGGAACCACCGGCGTCGAGTTGATCAATGGCGTTGCGGATTGCCGCCTTGTCGCGGCCCGAAGTGGGCTTGAGCACCACCCGGGATTCGCCGGCATAGACCACCAGGGACACCCGGTCCTGATCGCGCAATTGGTCCACCAGCAGTTTCAGCGTGCTCTTGACCAGCGGCAGGCCTTCGCGACGGTCCATGGAGCCGGAAACGTCCACCAGGAAGACCAGGTTGGCCGGCGCCAGGTCCGCCACGGCGCGGTCACTGGCCTTGATGCCGATGCGCAGCAAACGGGTGTGGGGGTTCCACGGTGAGGGGGCGACCTCGGTGGTCACGCCAAAAGGTGAACCGTCGCTGGGCAGGGCGTAGGCGTAAGGGAAGTAGTTGACCATTTCCTCCAATCGCACAGCCCCTTCGGGCGGCAGGCTACCTTGGTTGAGGAACCGTCGCACATTGGCATAGCTGCCGGTATCGACATCCACGCTGAAGGTCGACACGGGTGTTTCGGCCACGCTATGGATGGGGTTGTCCGGCAACTTTTCGTACTGTTCACGCGGTTCGGCACGGTAACCCGCGGCGATGGCATCGTTCGCAACGCTGGGAGCGGGCATTGATGCCGGCTTCATGAGCATGCGCTTGACCGTCGACTGGGGCCCTTGGGCGATCTCGCCTTGCGGCACCACGCTGGGCGCCACAGGCACCGGTTCGGAGGGCTGGGCAGCCTCTCGGGAGGAAGACAACCCACAACCGGCCAACGCCACCAGCAAAGTCACGGCGAAGCCTTGGGCAGCAGGACGCATAAAGGGAAATGGACGGGACATGGGCTGAACCTCGTGAATGAATGATTCGTACACAGGCTCAGACGCAAGGCACGCGCGGTTCGGGTTAACCGGTCGAAATTATTTTTCCGGCGGCTGACAACCCTCGCCATTTTCCTCTACAGCCCCTTGATACCTTTGCGGTTTTCCCTCAAGTTACCGCCCCCCGAGTCGAGACACTAAAGTGCCATCAACCCTATAAGGACATTCCGTGTTCAAAACGCTCCTCAAGGCCAGCGCCCTGGTCGCCACCCTATCGATGACCGGCTGCGTGTCCTACACCGTCACCGGCCCGGTGGGCGCCCCGCAGCACCCTGCTCCCGTGAGCAGCCCGCGTATCGCACAAATCGCCGATGTCGCCGTGACTGCACCCGATGTCAACGATGCGACCCGCACGGCCATCAGCCGCTCGCTCACGGCCCAGCTCAATCAGTACGTACAGACCGGCGGCTACTTCAAGCAGGTCACCGAATACCCGACGCGCCTGGGCGAGAATGACGTACTGCTCAAGTTCGACATGACCTCCCTCAAGGGCCATCGCGCCCCGCACCCAGGCTACTTCCCCGGCGCGTTGCTGACCCTGACGATCTGGATCTGGGTGAACGGCCCGATCTACGTCGACAGTTTCGATGTCGCCGGCAACCTGAAGATCGTCGACCGCGACGGCAAGGAACTGGCAGCGGCCAAGGAAGAGGTCAAGCTCGAGCGCAACGTTGGTTTGTACGGCCGCGAATACTGGGCGCCGACCATGGGCGCCCAACAGCTGAATCAGTTGGTCGCACAACTGCTGGACACCGCCACCGCGCGCCTGGCCAAACAATAAGGAGCAACACATGATGGGTTTCATCAAACACAGCCTGGTACTGGCCGCCGTCCTGCTGACCGGTTGCGTGTCCTACTCGCAACACGAATTGCCCGACGTGAAGACCTGGCCGCCAGCCGCCGCCACGCCAGCGGCCAAACCCAGCGCCTTCGTGCGCACCACCGCGCAGAACCAGGTCAACAGCGGCCCGGCCGTTGCCGCCTCGGGCGCCCAGGCCACCGCGTGGGAAACCTCCGTGGCCGAGACGTTCCGCGACTCCGGACGCTTCGCGCGGGTCAGCACCGACAAGGTCGAGTCGGACATCTACGCCGAAGCCACCTTGAGCAACAACGAGCAGTTCAGCATGGCCTCGGCCATCATCACCGGCGCGACCTTCTTCGTGATCCCGTCCACGGCCGAAAACACCTTCACCCTCGAAACGGTGTTCAAGGACAAGGACGGCAAGGAACTGGGGCGCGTGCAGAAGAGTGAATCGGTGCGCACCTGGATGCACTTGGTACTGATCTTTGGCATTCCGTTCCAGCAGGACACCCGCGACGTGGTGCAGGCGCTGACACGTAGTACGTTGGAAGAGGCGGTGCAGCGGCGGTTGCTGTAACACCACCCGTTGGCGTCACAGTGGCGAGGGAGCCAGCTCCCGCCGGGCTGCGAAGCGGCCCTTGCATGGGTGCTTCGCACTCAAGCGGGAGCAAGCCCCTCGCCACAGATCATTTCAACCTTGGACAGTATTGCGACCCACCTCACTCAGCCCCGATTTCCACCACGGTTTTTCCTTTCCCACGCCCCTCGGCTACCTGCGCAAAGGCCTCATTGACCTCCCCCAGGCCAAACCGGGTTTGATCCACCTTGATCCGCAACACTCCGGCCTCAACCAATGCGGCTGCCTCGCGCAAAATCTGGCCATGGTGCTCGCGTCCCTTTCCGGTCAGCAGCGGCAGCAATGTAAACACTCCGGAATAGCTCGCTCCCCGGAACGACAACGGCGCGAGGCTGTGCTGGCCCCAACCGAGGCAGCTGAGCACATGGCCGGTGTAGGTTTTTACCGCGTTGAATGAAGCATCCAGGGTCGAGCCACCAACGGTGTCGTAAACGATGTCGAAGCCTTCGCCATCGGTGTACAGGCGCACGTAGCTGTCAGTGTCCTGGGTCCGATAGTCGATGGCTGAGGCGCCCAGTTCGCGGATGAAATCCAGGCTGCTGGCCGAACCCGTGGCGTAGACCTCGGCGCCCCGGGCCTTGGCGATTTGCACGGCCATTTGGCCGACGCCGCCCGCGCCGCCATGAATCAGCACCTGTTGCCCGGCCCGGACGTTGGCGCGGTCTACCAATCCTTCCCAGGCCGTGATGAATGCCAGTGGCAAGGCGGCCGCATCGCGCATGCTCAATGAGCGGGGCTTGGGCGCAATCAGGCGGGCATCGACCGCGATGTACTCGGCCAGCGCGCCTTGCGCCCCGCCGATTCCGCCGGCCATGCCGAATACCTCGTCGCCAGGTGCGAAGTCATCCACGCCTTCGCCCCGCTCAACCACCGTCCCGGCCAGGTCGATCCCCAATACGGCGGGCAACGGCTGGCGTGCATGGGCACCGCCTCCCGCCGCGATCTTGGTATCCAGCGGGTTGATTCCGGCGGCATGCACCTTGATCAATACCTGGCCTTTGCCGGGAACGGGACGGGCGATGGAACGGACAATCAGCGGCGCCTGAGCGGTTTCGGCAACGGCGGCGAACATGGTGTTGTTCATGACGGTAAACCTCCAATAAGTGGGCAGGTTCATCATGCGAGCGAAGACGCATTCCGATAAGTGAGCAACAATGGATAGGATTTATTCCAGACAGAGGCCAAATCCTGATGGATCTGCTCGATGCAATGCAGGTGTTCGTGCGCGTGGTGGAGCGCGGTTCGTTCTCGGCGGTCGCCAGGGAGCTGAACCTGGGCCAACCGGCGGTGAGCAAACAGATCCGTGCATTGGAGCAACATCTGGGCGGGGCGCTGTTCGCCCGCAGCACTCGCCATCTGGCGCTGACCGATCAGGGACAGCGCTTCTACACCGAGAGCAAGGACATACTCGCCAGCGTGGACGCCGCGCGGCTCAGTTTCGCCAGTGGCCAGGAACAGATCGCCGGCCTTCTGCGGGTGGCGGCGCCCGTCAGTTTCGGCCGGTTGTGTATTGCGCCCCTGGTGGGCGAGTTCCTGGCGCGTCACCCACAGCTTCGTATCGACTTGAGGCTGAGCGACCAGAACGAAGATGTATTGAAGGAAAACATTGACCTTGCCATTCGCATCGGCGTGGTGAAAAACGAAGAGCTGGTGGCGATTTCCCTCGGTGATAGCCCGCGCCGGGTGTACGCATCTCCTGCTTATCTGCAACAGCACGGCACGCCCCTCGAACCGGCCGACCTGGCCCGCCATAACTGTTTGGCATTCACGCTGCTGGAGCATTACGACGTCTGGCGATTCGAGCAGGATGGCCGACAGCACAGCGTAACGATCAAGGGCAACGTCACCTGCAACAGCAGCGAGGCGATCCGGGAAATGGTGCTGTCGGGCCTGGGCGTTTCGCTTTCACCGCAGTGGTTGTTCGCAGCCGATGTCCGCCAGGGAACCGTCTGCCCCCTGCTTGCCGATTACCAACCGCTGGCGCTGCCCATCAGCGCCGTGTTCAGTCTCGACCGACGCCGCTCGGCACGAACCCGAGCCTTTGTGGATTTTTTGCGCGAGCGTCTTTGAACAGCCGGATCAGGACTCACAGGCCAATGACGGCTGCGCAGCCTTGCCATGCCGTCCCGGGAAATACGCCGCCGCAGCCACGCCCACCGCGCCCATCACCACGCAATACCCCACGCACACCCACGGGCTCCACGGCACCAGGGCGATCAGCATCAACGGTGTCATGCTGGCCCATAGCGCATAGGCGATGTTGTAGGTGAGCGAGATGCCCGACACGCGGATCTTCGGCGGGAACAAGCTGACCATCACCGACGGCACCGCGCCGACCACACCGCAACCCAGGCCGGCCACGGCGTAGGCCAGGCCCAGCCAGGCGCTGCCGCTGATCAGGCTGGCGTAGAGCACGGCAATGCCCAGGGGCAGCAGCAGGCTGTAGAGCATGACGGTGCGCCAGGCGCCGATGCGGTCGACGATGAGACCGGCCAGGACGCAGCCGATGTTCAGGAAGACGATGCCCAGGCTGCTCAGGGCGAAGGTGTGGCTGGGCGTCATGCCGAAGCTTTTCTGCATCACGGTCGGGGTGATGACCACGAACACCACCACGGCAGAGGTCAGCACGCAGGTCAGGATGGCGGCGGGCAGCAAGGCCTGGCGGTGGTCGCGCAGGACCGTGCGCAACGGCAATTCCGCAGCGCCTTCGCGATCGGCTTGCAGGGCCATGAAGATCGGCGTTTCGCTCAGCCAGCGGCGCAGCCAGACGCCGATCACACCGAAGACGCCCCCCAGCAGGAACGGCAGGCGCCAGGCGTAATCGAGAATCTCCGCCGGCGTGTAGATCCGCGCCAGCGCCGTAGCGGTCAGGGCGCCCAACAGGTAGCCGAAGGTCAGGCCGGCCTGGAGGAAACCCAGGGCATAGCCGCGATGATGCAGCGGCGCGTGTTCAGCCACGAATACCCAGGCGCTTGGCACTTCGCCGCCCACGGCCGCGCCCTGCAGGATACGCAGCGCCAGCAGCAACAACGGGGCGAAATAGCCGATTTGTGCGTAGGTGGGCATCACCCCGATGAGCAGGCATGGCAAGGCCATCATCAGGATGCTCAGGCTGAACACTCGCTTGCGCCCCAGGCGATCGGCAAAGTGCGCCATGAGAATGCCGCCCAAGGGGCGAGCCAGGTAGCCGGTGGCAAAAATCCCGAAGCTTTGCAGCAAGCGCAGCCAATCGGGCATTTCCGGCGGGAAGAACAACTGGCTGAGGGTCAGGGCGAAGAACACGAAGATGATGAAATCGTAGATCTCCAGCGCGCCGCCCAAGGCGGCCAGGCCCAGGGTCTTGTAATCGGATCGGCTGAATCGGTCACCGGGTGGAACAGGGGTGGCAGTCATAGGCGGATTTGAACGATAAGTTGAAAGAGGGCGACGGCTCAGTCGTCGCGATCAGTGTCCACCGGTTGAACCGGTGGCTGGCCTGGCTCGGCGTCTTCGGCCTCGTCGGCAGGCAGGAAATCCTTACGGCTCTGGGCAATGGCCCGGCGTATTTCGTCGCCCTTGGTGGGGCAGTTCAGGAGGCGGGCGATGCCGTCGGGTTTCTGCGTCATCGCCATCCTCCGGCATGAGTGAACAGGGGCTCGATAGTGCTCGCTTTTGGCGCGTGACGCCAATTTTGTGTCTGGACGGCGCCATTGTGGCGGGGGCTGCTTTGCAGCCCCGCGGGGATAAATCCCCTCACCCCAGAGGTTTGCGCTGTTCGGGTCAGCGGTGGTAGCGGCGCACCACGCTGCTGTTGCGCAGGACGTGACCTTTGATTTTTTCCATCAGTTGGGCCCGGGTGAGGCCGGCGGGGAAGGCTTCCGGCGGCAGGTCCAGGGCGAAGAGCTGGATCAGGTAATGGTGAGCGCTGTCGCCGATGGGCGGGCAAGGGCCGATGTAGCCGTGGGTGTTCTTGCTGTTGATGCCGCTCATGCCTTCCAACGAGGACTTGGTTCCGGCGCCCGCTGGAATCTGCCGGGTGGTGGCCTTGATGCCGTAGTGGATCCAGTGGTCGACACCCTGGCCCCTCTGGCCGTCCGGGTCCAACATGACGATGGCGTAGCTGAGGGTGCCCGGTGGGCCGGCGTTCCAGCTCAAGGCCGGGGAAATGTTCTTGCCACCACAGGTGTTGGCGTCACTGGCCGCCGCCGCGGTGAAGAGGCGGTCGTCCGACACGCCGGGGATACTGAGGGTAAAACGCTCCTCCGCCTGGGCTGCCCCTTGTGCGCACAGCACCAGGGCGACGGCCGCCAGCCAAGGGGTGAGAATGTTCAATCGAGTCATACCGGGGCACCTTGTGCGTGTCTGGCCATGGACGGCTTGCGAACTATAGCCGCAGCTTCGCCAAGGGTGCAGTGACAATTATGCTGAACCTCGTTCCGGCCCTCGACTCCAAAGGGAAACGCCTGCCGGAGAACGCTCATGTCTCTGCATCAAGTCGCCCGTTTCGCCGATGTTCGCGAAGACCACGGCCTCGAAGTCAAAATCCACGACACGTCCATCCTGTTGCTGCGTTCAGGCGATCAGGTACGCGCATTTCAGGGTAAGTGCCCCCATGCCGGTGCCCCACTGGCCAAGGGCGCGGTGTGTCATGGACGGCTGATTTGCCCGTGGCACAAGGCGGCGTTCCGGGCTGAGGACGGCGCCCTGTGCGAGCCGCCAGCCCTCGACAGCCTGGCGCGCTATCACGTCGAAGTGCGCGGCGATGACGTCTGGGTCGATGACCAACCGCTGCCGGCCGATAAAATTCCGCCGGCCGATGACGCGCGCACCTTTGTCATCATCGGCGCCGGAGCGGCGGGCACGGCTTGCGCGGCGGCGTTGCGGGAGAAGGGGTTTGGCGGCCGGATCCTGTTGATCGACCGCGAAGCCGAAGCCGGCTACGACCGTACGGTGCTGAGCAAATATGTATTGGCCGGCGACATGCCGGTCAACGAGACGGCACCGCTGCGCGATGAAACTTATTTCACCCAGCAACGCATCGAAAGGCTCCACGGCGAGGTCACCCATTTGGACCCCGGTGCCCGGCAAATCCAGCTCGCCGATGGCCGGCGCCTGGACTATGACGCCGCGCTCATTGCCACCGGCGGGGAGCCGAAGACGCCAGCGCTGCCCGGCATCGATTTGCCGCAAGTCTTCGTGCTGCGTTCGATCGCCCATGCCCGGCAGATTCTCGACACTGTGCGACCAGGGCAGCGGGCGGTGATCATTGGCGACAGTTTCATCGCCATGGAGGTGGCCTCGTCCCTGCGCAAGCGCGAGCTGAGCGTCACCGTCTTGGCCCGACACCCGGTGCCATTCGCCGCGCAATTGAGCGAGAGCGTCGGCCAGGCCATCCTGGCCCGGCACCGGGCCAACGGCGTGGCGTACCAGAGCGACGGCGAAGCGGCACGGATCGAGGGCACGCACAAGGTCGAAGCCGTGGTGCTGGATAACGGCCAGCGTTTGGCTGCGGACCTGGTGATCGTCGGCATCGGCGTGCACCCGGCCACCGAGCCGTTTGCCGGGTTGCCACGGGAACAGGACCAGTCGCTGTCCGTTGACGCTGGCATGCGTGTGGCTGATGGCTTATGGGCCGTGGGCGATATCGCGACGTTCCCCCTCAACGGCACGCCTGTGCGCATCGAGCATTGGCGCTTGGCCCAGCAACAGGCGCGCATCGCCGCCGCGAACATGCTCGGCGGCGACGAGCGCTATCTGGACGTGCCGTTTTTCTGGACCTATCACTTTGGCAAACGCTACGACTACCTCGGGCACGCTGAACATTGGGACGAGGTGGAATTCAAGGGCACGCCCGAGCATCCGCCCTTTATCGCCCTGCTGGGCAAGGACGGCCTCGTCGCCGCCGCCGTGGCCTGCGATGAAGGCCGGGCCATGGCAGCGCTGGCCCAGCGCATGAAGCAACCGTTGCCGGTGGACGAGGCGTGGCGGCTGGTTCGGGATTTCTCGTCGTAGATCTGCCCCACACCCCAAATCCATGTGGGAGCGAGCTTGCTCGCGATAGCGGTGGATCAGTCACTTCAATGTGGCTTACGCGACGCCATCGCGAGCAAGCTCGCTCCCACAGTTTTGTCTTGTGTTGACCGAAATATCCGCCACAACCCCAATCCCTCTGTGGGAGCGAGCTTGCTCGCGATGGCGGCGGGTCAGCTTGCATCAATGTACAGACTGATCGGCCGGCAAGTGGATAACCCGTGGTCGCTCCAATGGCGCCAGGGGCGGTGGCTGCAAATCCGGGCTGAGCAAGTGGAAATGCGGCACGACATGGCTGATGTCACCGTCCTGGTTGTTGTGGATGATCTTCGAGCCGGGCTGGCGCAGCGTGTCCAGGCGCTCGCCGGTCAACTTGAAACTGGCGCTCAAGCCCTGGTCATCCACCACTGGCGCCGGCAGTCGGCGCTGGGCGAAGCTGCGGCTTTTGCGCTGTTGATAACGCGCCCAGGTAATCAGTAGCACCGCGTTGACCAACGCGATCCACCCATAGACCTGCAAAGTCCCCAGTGTGTCGAACAGCGACCCTCCCAGGCGCGGGCCGGCTTGGCTGTCGAGCAGCGGCCACAGTCCGTTGACCAGCAAATACAACAGCCCCACCCACGCCAGCACGGTGAAAAGCGCATCGATGACCACCAGAAAAGGTCGTTGCCGGGTCCTGACAATTTTCATCGGATCACTTCCTCTTCCTGATCATCGAACGGTTTGATACCGCGATCCGGACTGATCCAGCGCGCACGCTTCTGATGCTGCCCGAACAGCACTTTGGGAAAGCTCACCAGGGTGGTGAAGAGGCTGATCAGCCAGAACACCAACGGGTACCAGACCACCCAGAACATGATGTGCCACAGGCCTTTTTCGTAGCGCCGATCGATCAGGATGCTCACCGCGAACTGCAGCAGGCACACCACGGCCAGCAACAGGCCGGTGAAGGCTGGCGGCATCAGGTGATCCACGGCGATGGCCGCTGGCATTTCGACGAATTTGCCGGCGCCCCAGAAGATCACCGACAGCAGGAAGGTAAACGCCCAGCCGGTGGACAGGCAGTATTCGAACAGCAGCGGCCACAGGTAGCGATGGCGGTATTGCCAGATGCCACGGATGTTCTTGAACAGCACCTCGGCGCCCCCCTGGGCCCAGCGCAGGCGTTGCCGCCACAGGCCGCGCAAGGTTTCGGGCATGAGGATCCAGCACAGCGCGCGCGGCTCGTAGAAGATGCTCCAGTGGTCCAGTTGCAGCTTCCAACTGATGTCGATGTCTTCGGTGATCATGTCCGGGCTCCAGTAGCCGACCCGGTGCAGGGCGGTGCGACGGAACGCAACGATCACGCCGGACACGGTGAAGATCCGCCCGAAGACCCGCTGGGTCCGCTTGATCAGGCCGATGATCGAGGAAAACTCGCCAACCTGGACCCGGCCTATCAAGGTCGAGCGGGTACGGATGCGCGGGTTGCCGGTCACCGCGCCGAGGCGGGCGTTGTCCAGCATCGGCGCCACCAGGTAAGCACAGGTGTTCGGCGCCAGCAGCGCGTCACCGTCGATGCACACCAGGTATTCGCTGCGCGCCGCGATGGCCCCCATACGCAGGGCCACAGCCTTGCCCTGGTTTTCCGCCAGGTGCAAGACGCGCAGGCGCGGGTCTTCGGTCGCCAGTTGATCGAGCATCTGGGCGGTGTTGTCCTTGGAGCCGTCGTTGATGGCGATGACTTCGATGTTCGGATAATGCTGCCCCAGCGCCGCGTGAATGGTGTCGGCAACGTTGTCGCCTTCGTTGAAGCACGGGATCAGGATGCTGATCAGCGGCTCGCCCGCCAGGGGCGGTGGCAAGGTGTCGTCCTTCCACGGCCAGTGGCGTTCCCAGTGCAGCCAGAAATACAGGCCACCGGCAATCCACAGCCCGGACATGAACAGCGGGTAAAAGAACACGAAGTCCATCAGGAATTGCCCGGTGACCAGGAAGATCAGGCCCAGGGGCACCCCAAGGACGATCGCCAGCACCAGCAGGGCGAGCAGTCTGTCGAGCATGTCAAGGATTCCACTTGTTGGAGAGCGCCGGCCGCACGGTTTTCACGGCGGGCTGGTCTTCGATGAAGTTGTCCGGGTAGTAGCCGAAGCTGGTCACGCCCTGGCGCTTGAGGCGCCCCATCCAGTCGGCCAGGAGTTCGCCGTCGATGTCGGTCACCGGTTGGCTGTCCCAATCTCGCGCCTGCAACTCGAACACCGTGCGCTTGAGTGCACCGGGCCGGCTTTTGACGGTCTGGACCAGACGTTCCAACCATGGGCCGGACTGTGCGCGGGTCTGCTTTTCCATCAGCGGCATGGCCATCGGTGCCGTCCAGTCATAGGCGCCGAGGAAATCGTCGAGGTTCTGGGCGAACCAGGCTTCGCTTTGCGGGTTGAGCATCGGTTCGGCAAAGATATTGCGCGCCGTCAGCACCTGCGGACCACGAATCGCCCGGACCTTGGCGGTCAGCTCATGGGTGAAGTCGATCAGGTAGCGGCTCTTGAAACGGGTCCAGCGTTGCATCGCCGCAGGATCGTCCCGCAAGGCGGCGATGGACGTCGGCAAACCGTGGGCGGCATAGACTTTCAGGGCCGCGGGGCTGGCATCCTCGAAGTCGGAGAACACCGCGTCGTCATGGTACAGAACGCCATCCAACGAACTCATCCGCGCCAGGTCCTCGTAGAGCTCGCCGATGACCTTGCGCACGTTCGGGTCGAACGGCGACAGGCGCACGTATTGGTCCGGGGCGACGCCGGTCTTGCCGGTTTCCGGATCCCAGCGCTGTACCCGTGGCAACTTCGCGTCCAAGGCAAAACTGAGCACTGGCATCCAGGCATAGACCTTGGCGTTGGCCCGAGTGCGCAGTTGCCAGGCGACACGGTCGAACAGGTCGGCCCGTACTGGCAGGTGACGGTTGGGGAAGTACAACGAGTGCACCAGACCATCGCCTTTGGGATCGGCAAAGGCTTGCAGGAACACCGTATTGGCGCCCAGGTCGGAAATGCGCTGGACCAACTTGCCGACGTTGGCTTCCTGCTGCACCGGGTCCGGGTCGTAGACGTAATCCAGATCGACATGCACCACGCGCATCGGGTCCATTGTCTGCACCGAGACGATGCTTTCGGCGAAATGGGCGCCATCCGGATCGGACGCTACCAGGAAGCGTGGGCCACTCATCAGGTTATCCAGGCTGTCGAGGCCGTCCTCCAGGGTCAGGGCCATTTGATAGCCCTCGCTGCCAATCACCTGCAACGCAGTACCGTCGGCTTCACCGTAAGGCCAGACCCAAACGCGCGGGCTATAACCGGCGACCTTGCGGATTTTCTCGGAAATGGCCGCCACGTCCTTGCGCAGGCGAGCCTGGAAATCGGCCTCGGTCTCATAGCGACCGGTGGCCGGATCGTAGCGCCGGGTCGTCGCCGCAGGTTGCTGGTTGCCTTGCGGGTTGGCGAGGATGCCTTTGTGATTGGCATCGGTGTGGGCGGCGATTTCCACCAGGCCCGATTTCGACACCTCGCGAATCTGCTCCCAGGTCAGGAACTCGGAACGCTTGCGCGGCACCCCGGCAAAATCCACCGTCTGGTTCAGCGGCGTATCGACCCAACTGCCGACCGGAGCCAGGATGGCCGGCCAGTTATAGGCACGCAGGATGGGCATGACGCGGGTATAGAAGCTCGAGTAGCCGTCGTCGAAACTCAGCAGCACCGCACGGGGCGGCAGTTCCGGGCCGCCATTGCGGGCCGTGATGATCTGGTCCACCGTGACCGGCTGGTAGTTGTTTTCCCGCAGCCACGCCAGTTGCTCGATCAGCCGCTCGGTACGCACGGCCACCAGCGCCTGGTCCGGGTCTCGGTCGTCGACATCATGGTAGGCGATGCCGAGCACATGGTTCTTCGGCCACGGGGCGTCGTTGGCCGCCAGCGGACGCTGCGAAGGCGGCGTGAACGCCGGGGCTTGCTGGGCACAAGCGCTGATCAGCAAGACTCCCAGCAGGAGGATGAATCGCGAAATGACAGGCATCTTCAAACTCTTCTAGAAGCGATAGGTGAGGTCGACAAGCAGGCGCAAATCGCTTTCGCGATCGCCGTCGTAGGGGCGGTTGAGCCAACTCAGCGCCGCACCTGCCTCCAGCACGTCGTTCCAGATGAAACGCTGGCCGTAGCCGAGCAATCCCATGGCCCCGGTGCTGTAGTCACGCTGGCTGTAGGTACCGGCACCGACCTGGAATTGCTGGCTCCACGTGGTTTCGTAGCGGCGATACAACACGTGGTTGGCGCTCACGGTCGGCATGACGCTGAAATCCGCTTTCGGGTTGAAATAGGGCACTTCGTTGGAACCGCTGTTGCGGCTGGCGCCGACTTCCAGACCCAGCTCCACTTGCAGGCGCGGGGTGCTGTAGATGCCCTCGCGGCCGGTCAGCTGGGTTTCGAGGCGGTTGTTGCCGTCACTGAAATGGGATGGGCTCAGCGCCAGTCGCCACTCGCGGCTTTCATTGGCCCGCCAGCGGACGAAACCACTCCCGCCGTTGGCGCGGATGCCGCTGTTGAGCGCCCGCAGCGGGGTATTGGCCGAGAGGTAATCCAGGCTGCCGCCGTATTGCCAGTGGTCGTCGATGTCTCGGGCCACGGCCACGCGCGCGCCCTGTTTGTCACCGGAGCCGTACGAGTGATTGGAGACCTCGGCCTCCAGGGTCATGTCCCGGGTGCGACGCTCCACGCCCAGGCGCTGCCAACGGTGGTGGCCGGTGCCTTCCTCGAAATCACCGGTGGCGTAGCCGGCACCGCCGAACAACCGCCAGTCTTCATCGATAGGCGGGCTGTAGAGCAGCGTTTCGATACCAAAGTCCCGGCTACCAGTGACTGCACCGGCGTCACCGTTACCCCCGCCATAGCTCTTGCCGGTGTAGGCCTCGATGCGCAGCTCGGCCATGTCGTGTACCTCGCGCTGGCGCTGCAGACGTTTGACATGGGCGTTTTCCGGGTAGCGGGCGACCACGTCGTCGGTCAGTGCATCCAGCTGCCGCCACTCCTGCAAATCCATGGCGGCGCGGGCCTGGGCGATTTCCAGGTCACGGTTGCGCGGAATCGTCGCCTCGACTTCTTTGAGCAGGTTTTCCGAACGGCGCGGCCAGTCGCGGGCCTGGTACAGATCGGCCTGGGCCAGGCGCATGCCAGTATTGCCGGGGCCCTGGCTGACCAAGGTTTCCAGGCGCGTTTCGGCAGAGGGCAAGTCGGCGCCATAAGTACCGGCCTGGGCGGCGAGTTGCTGGGCGTCCATCCATTCATCGTTGGGGTTGCCGATCGGCAGGCCCTTGAGTTCGATGCGCGGACGCTGGGCTTTCGCCATGTCTTCGGCCAGTGCACGGGCCTCTTCGGACTTTTCACTCTCCAGCAACGCATAGTAGAGCGCGGTGCTGTCTTCAAAACGCTCCGCGGGATCGGCATCCGGCGCGGTCAGGACCCGGCGGTACAGCTCGACGGCGATCTCCGGCTCACGCTGTTCCAGATAGGAAGAGGCCACCCAGCGCAGGGCATAAGTGGGAATGCTCACGCCCTCGGCGATCAGCTTCTGGTATTCGGCAATCACTTCTGCTCGACGGGCGCGGGCATTGAGCGCGCCCATGCGATCGATGCGCCAACGGAGTACGTCGTCATGGGCCTCGGTCACCGGGGTCCAGGTGGCGAGCAACTTGTCGTAGTCGGCCAGGGCGCGGTCGGCAATGACGAAGCGCTCCTGTTCGCTGCGACTGGCCATGTCCGCCAGGCGCACCCGCTCAGCGGCGACGTCACCCTCCAGGCGTCGTTGCACGCCACGGTCGATCAGCCCCGGCTGCAGGCGCGCCAGGCGCAGCGCCGGCTCTGGCAGCCGTGCGCGTTGCAGGGCGTAGATGTATTCACGCGCAACCTCTGGGCTGTTGCCGGCGCGCATGAAGGCCTGGTCGTATTCGAACAACGCTTCGTGGGGGCTGTTGGCACGGGTCAAGGCATAACCCAGCGCCAGTCGACGCACCGGATCTGTCGGCTTGGCAGCGACCAGGGCCTTGGCGCGGGTGACGGCTTCGTCGGGCTGGCCTGCATCGGCCTGGGTCAAGGCCAGGCCAAGTTGCAAGTCGGGGTTCTGGGGATCGATCACCAAGGCCTGGCGATACAGTTCCGCCGCCGAATCCCAACGCTTGAGGTTGCGGTAGGCACGAGCCGTTGCGGTCAGCGCCTGGACGGGCAGCGCTCGATTGCGGCCCTGGGTCTCATAAACCGACACCACCTCGCTATCGAGGCCGGCCCAGCTGGCGATCTGCAGGTGATCACTGATCTGCGCGGCGCTGGCCTGGCCGGCCGGTACCTGGCGCAACGCAGTCAGCGCAGGCGTGTAATGGCCGGCACGGGCGTCGAGCACCATTTGGTCATAGACGGTATCGGCAAACGCCAGCATCGGCCAGCACAGTTGGCTGCACAGCGCGACGCGAAACAACGGGCGCAAACCACGTTGAACAAAAGGACCCACAGTACGCGGCATTCGTCAGCATCCTTACATGGCCAGCCGGGTCGCAGTGCCCCCTTGCCCATCAAACAGGAAGCCGGATCAAAGGAATCCAGCCAAGCTCTAATGGGCCTAGTCTTGCACTCTCAGATGGGTCATCTTCAGGAACGCCACAATTCTTCAGAATCGATACAGATTTCGGCCCAGGGCTGATCGGTGGGCATAAAAAAACCCGGCCGTGCGTCATGCACGGGCCGGGTCTTGGGTGTGACTTGAACGGGCTTACTGGATGGCGACGCCGCCGCCCAGTTTGCTCATCACAAATGCCGAGAATTGTTCAACGGTCATTTTCTGGCCATTGAAATCGACCTGGTTGTTGGCGTAGTGCAACTTGGTGACAACGTCGTTGCCTTCAAGGGTCGCCAATTGAGTGCCGACGGCCATGGCGCTGAACATATCGCTGGTAGCGGTGGCTTGATCGGCGATCAGCTTGGCATCCGTCTGGCCTTCCATTTGTGCCTGCACGGTCATCAGGTCGACCAGCATCGGCTTGGAAACCTTGAGATTGAAATCCAGCAGGGCGAGCAACTGACGTCCCAATTCCTCCGGCGGCAGGTCCATGGACTGCGGCTTGGTCAGATCAACGATCAGGCTGGCACGGCTTTCACCGTTGGCGGTACTGAACGACAGATTTTCCAAGGCCACCTGCGGAGCACCGGCCAAGAGTTTTTCCAGATCGGCTTTGACCTGGGCTTCCTCAGCTTCGGTCAGGCTCAACTCTGGCGTCGGCTCACCGGCTGCAGCGGCTTCGGCGGCCGCTTTTTCGTAGGGCTGCAGCTTGGTCTGGTAGATCTGCATCAGCGACATGGTGGCCGGGATGTCCAGGTTCTTCAGGCTGACCGCCATCTGTGCCGACCCAATGGTCTTGTCGTTGAACGACAACTCACCGATCTTGTAGTCGGCACGCCCCGAAGCGCTGGTGCCGTTCTCGCTGCTGCTGTTCTTCATTTCGAAGTTCTTCAGGCCCAGCACCGACTTCGGCTCACCAAACGTGGCCTTGGTGCTGCTCATCAGCAGGGTGTTGTCACCCATGTAGTAACCGTATGAGCTTTTGCTCAGGTTACTGGCCAATGTCAGGCCATTCAGCTCGACCTGCACCGGCGTCTGATCTTCGGCAACGGTGGTCAACTTGAAGCTGTCCATGTAGCCATCGGCCTTGACCTTCTGGCCTTGGGCGCTGGCGGCCAGGTCGATCTTGAGACCGGAGAAGGTGAGCTGGGACTGCTCATCCAACTTGGTGTCCAACGGCAGCAGCTCATAGGTGCCGTTGATGGATTCGTCGTAACCCAGATTGACCACACCTTTGAGCGGCGACTGGTCCTTGGTCGCAGCGAACCACTTGTCAGTCAGCGGATTGCGCTCAAGAGCGGTGTGACTGGTGGCCATGACCGGCAGCCACTTGAGCGTAATCAAGCGCGAGAATGGCAGTGGGCCGTGCTCGATCCGGTCGACGAAGAGCAGCTCGACCGACTCGCCGCCGAATATCTCGCCTTCGCCTTTGAGACGGTAGTGGGCGGTGCTGCTGAATGTGCCACGGTCCATGGAAACCAGCTCCAGGGCGGCTGTGCTGTTGGACCCGGACAAGGCTGTCTGCATCTGCTTATTGCTATCGGCAATAGCATTTTTCAACACGCCCTCGAGTTTGGTCCCGGTGTACCAGGCGCCACCCGCGCTGATAGCACCGACAGCCACAACGATTCCCAGAAGTACGCTTGCTGATTTATTCATGAGTGACCCGATCGATATCCATGGTTGAAGAAAGCCGTCGTCTTCCCTGACCCGTCAAGGGGGTGGCTCGACGCCGCAAAGAGGAGGGGAGATTACCATCAGGCACCCCTGCGGGCCCAATGTTTATAGGGGTAAAAACGTTTTCTTGAGAGGTGGTCTACGAATATTGGACTTCGATCTCATCGAGCTGATGGTCGAAAGTCTTGAGGCGGGCCGTCCAGGTGTACACCAGCACTTCGAAATCGCGATTGATCACCGCCGCACCCGATGACTCTGCGCGCGAATCGCAAAAGTCCAGTTGATAGCGCTCCCGGGCCATGGCGTTAGCCACGTCGCACAATTCACGGGCGTTGTTGAGCCAGTGCCAGCCGTCCTGGGTGACCTGCTTGTCCAATGCCGCACACTGGACTTTCAGGGCTTCCAGGCTTTTTTCCAGCGGGGTACCGGTGAGCTCGCCCATGACCTCCTGGAATGTGCGGCCAGGCTGCCAGTAACTGCCCCAGAAATAACGGTCAAACACCGTTTCTACGCGGCGCAACGCTACCTTGGTGTCCCAAATCAGCACCAGGGTCTTGCCTTGCTCGAGGTGTTTTTTCTTGATGCGTTGGCCCTGAAGCGAAGCCCAGGCCACGATTGCGATGGATATCACGCCAATCAACGCTGCCGCGCTATCGAGGAACAGCAGCGCCTTGTCGATTTGATGAGTGAGCATGACGCCATAGAAATAAGTGGCCGAAAGCAGCAGCAATGCTGCGGTGGCGCACCAAAAGCCGGGAGCATAAGGGTTTTTCATTATTGGAATCCCCATGACCAGTGACGTCGTGGGCCCTCTTGGTCGCCAGAGCCCGACTCTCACAGCATAGCAACGGCATGGGGGGTTTGCCGGGGCATCAGAGGCTCGATCCGATTACTGGCCCAAAACGACAAAACCCCTGTCTGCGGAGGCAGACAGGGGTTCTGGGAATTCAATCTTGACGATGACCTACTCTCACATGGGGAAACCCCACACTACCATCGGCGATGCATCGTTTCACTGCTGAGTTCGGGATGGGATCAGGTGGTTCCAATGCTCTATGGTCGTCAAGAAATTCTGTGTCCGACCCGTTCAACAACAACGTGTCGGTAAAATCGATAATCTCTACTA
>NZ_JACNDD010000124.1:0-19668 GCF_017351395.1 Pseudomonas sp. FW305-28 | reverse complement strand
CCCAATGTGGGAGCGAGCTTGCTCGCCATAGGGCCAGCCCAGCCAACGCAAATCCCTAGCGCAACCCATCCCGAAACTGCCCCGGCGTCATCCCGGTCCAGCGCTTGAAGGCGCGGCTGAAGCTGCTGGTATCGGCGAAGCCCAGCAGGTAGCTGACTTCGCTCAGCGAGCATTGGGGATCGCGCAGGTGCAGCAGCGCCAGGTTTTCCCGGCATTCGTTGAGCAGTGCGTCGAAGCGGCAGCCTTCGTCGGCCAGATGCCGTTGCAGGCTGCGCAGGCTCAGGTGCATGGCCTGGGCGATGCGTTCGGCGCTGGGCTCGCCTTCGGGCAGTTGGGCCTCGATGGCCGCACGCACCTTGCGCTCCCAGGTCATAGGCTTGAGCTGTGCGAGGGTGCGTTCGAGCACCGTTTCATTGTGCTCGGCCAGTTCGGGGTTGGCGTCGTCCAGGTGGCTGTCGAAGTCGCTGAGGTTGAACTCCAGGCAATCCTGGGCGGCGCCGAAATGCACCGGCGAGCGAAACACTTTGTGCCATGGGCTGGGGTCCGCCGGTTCCGGGCGGCGCAGGTACACCGCCAGTGGTGCGTAATCACGGCCGAGGCGGTTGCGACAGGTGCGCACGTAAATCGCCGCGAACGCATCGATGGCTTCAAAGGCCGGTGCCGGACTGCCCTGGGGCACATCGAGATTGAAGCGGTAGCGGTCTTCGCCGCGGCTCAGTTGCAGGGTCAGTGCATCGCTGACCACCGGGTGATAGCGCACGATCCGCTCGAACACTTCCCGCAGGCTGCCGCTGGCCACCAGGGCATAACCCAGTGCGTGAAACGTGGTGGGGCTGACGAAGCGCGACACCCGCAGGCCGATGGCCGGGTCGCCGCTGGCCTGCACGGCCAATGTCCACAGGCGCGTGGTGGCCGAGAGCGGGTAACGGGCGTTCGGGTCGTCCATCCATTGCGGGTCGAGACCCGCCTCGACGCACAGGGCATGGCTGTCCAGGCCCAATGCATCGAGCTGCTTGCGCAGGGCGCGGGTCCAACTGGCGAGGGAGGTCGGTTCCGTCATGACGATTGGCGCTTGCAGTCAACAGGTTGGCGTTTACGGCTACCACCCCATGGGACAACGCCCGGCAGGATGAGCACATCTCTAATAGAGGATGTAAGCCATGCACGGCACTTGCGCAAGCCCCGAGCGATTGAATGCACAACAACGAGCGGCCCATATTCGCCAGGTGGTCCTGGCCCGGGGCGAGGAGTTGCGCCAGTGTTATCCGATCCTGCGCCACCAGGATGCGTTGGGCGCGGGCATCCTGGCACTGGCCCTGGCTGGGATGATCGGTTCGGCGCTGCTCTACATCAACGGTTACCTGGCCGGGTGGGCGTGCCTGTTGCTCAACGGGTTTTTCGCGTCCCTGACCCACGAGCTGGAACACGACCTGATCCACAGCATGTATTTCCGCAAGCAGCGCCTGCCCCACAACCTGATGATGGGGCTGGTGTGGCTGGCGCGGCCGAGCACGATCAACCCGTGGATCCGTCGCCACCTGCACCTCAACCATCACAAGGTGTCCGGCAGCGAGGCCGACATGGAGGAGCGGGCGATCACCAACGGTGAACCCTGGGGGCTGGCGCGGTTGCTGATGGTGGGCGACAACGTGATGTCGGCCTTCATCCGCCTGCTGCGGGCCAAGACCTGGGTGCACAAGCGCAGCATCCTCAAGCGCACGCTGAAGGTTTATTTCCCGCTGGCGTTGCTGCACTGGGGCGCCTGGTATGTGTTCCTCGGTTTCCACGGGGCCAACGGTGTCGCCAGTCTGCTGGGAACTTCAATTGACTGGTCGGCCACCACGCTGGCGACGATGCAGGTGATCGACATCGCGGCGGTGGTGATCATCGGGCCGAACGTGTTGCGCACCTTTTGCCTGCATTTCGTCAGTTCGAACATGCACTACTACGGCGACATCGAGCCGGGCAACGTCATCCAGCAAACCCAGGTGCTCAATCCCTGGTGGTTGTGGCCGTTGCAGGCGTTCTGCTTCAACTTCGGCAGCAGCCATGGGATTCATCATTTCGTGGTGAAGGAACCGTTCTACATTCGCCAACTGACGGTGCCGGTGGCTCACAAGGTGATGCGGGAGATGGGCGTGCGGTTCAATGACTTCGGCACGTTCGGGCGGGCGAATCGGTTTGTGCGCCAGGAAGGTGTGGTGCGGGAGGAAGGGGATACGGTTCGGGTTTGAAGTTAACCCATCCGAAGGGCCAGAACAGAACCTGTGGCGAGGGAGCTTGCTCCCGCTGGGCTGCGCAGCAGCCCCAAAAACGGGCCGCTTCGCGTCCAGCGGGAGCAAGCGCCCTCGCCACGGGGAACGGGTGACGCTTAGAACTGGTAACTCACCGTCGCCGCCACATTGCGCTCTTCGCCCATGTAGCAATAGCTCAGGCTCGCGCACGAGGCGACGTAGCTTTCGTTCGTCAGGTTGTTCGCGTTCAGGCGCACGTCCACGCCCTTCAAGCCGACCTTGCCCAGGTCATACCCCACTGAGGCATCGAACAACGTGTAGGACGGCACCTTCATGGTGTTCTCCGCATCGGCCCAGCTATAGCCGACATAGCGCACGCCGCCACCCAGGCGCAGGCCATCGAGGGCGCCGCTGTCGAACTTGTAGTCCGCCCAGACCGAGGCCATGTGGCGAGGGGCCTGGGTCGGTGAGTTGCCCTTGTTTTCGATGATGTCGGTGGGCGTGCTGAGGGTGCTGACCATCGATTTCGAATATTCGATGTCGGTGAAGGTGTAGCTGCCCAGCACTTTGAATTGTTCGGTCAACTGCAGGTGCGCTTCCAGCTCCAGGCCCTGGGAGCGCACGGCACCGATGGCGCGGTAGAAGTTGTCCTGGGGCAGTTTGGTCGCCAGGTTTTCCTGGTCGATACGGAACAGCGAGGCGGTGTACAAATCATCCGTGCCCGGCGGCTGATACTTCAACCCCAGTTCCCATTGTTTGCCATCGGTCGGCGGCAGCGGGTTGCCGGCGCTGTCGGCATAGGAGTTCGGGTTGAACGACTCGGAGTAGCTGATGTACGGCGCCAGGCCATTGTCGAACAGGTACAGCGCCCCGGCACGGCCAGTGAGCTTGGTGCGTTTGTCGTTGATCTCGGTGCCTTCCGGACGACCGAACTCAGCGATGCGGTTCTCATCCGAGGTTTGCACCCAGTCTTGGCGCAGGCCGAGGGAGAAGCGCCACTTGTCCATTTCGATCAGGTCTTGCAGGTAGACGCCGGTCTGCTCCAGGCGCCGCAGGTAGCTGGTGGGGCTGAAGTAGGTGATGGCCGAGTTGCCGTAGACCGGGTCGAAGGCGTTGATCGGCGCCAGGCTGCCGCTGGTCCAGTCGACCACGGTTTTGCGTCGCTGGTAGTCGGCGCCCATCAGTACGGTGTGCTTGGTCGCGCCAGTGAAGAATTCAGCCTGCAGCATGTTGTCGACGATGAACGAATGGAGCTTTTCTTCGGCGCCGGTGTAGTAGCGGTTCAGCTCGTTGCTGGTGGGCGTGGTCCAGTCGTAGGCATAGACCTGATCGTTCTTGACCTCGGAATCCAGGTAACGGAAGTTCTGCCGGGCGGTGAAGACATCGTTGAAGCGGTGTTCGAATTGGTAGCCGAACGACTGCTGGTCACGCTCATAGCGGTCGATGCCGGGTTCGCCTTCGAAGAAGTGCTCGGAAATCCGTCGACCGTTGCGCTGATGCAAGGTGCCGTCGGCCGGCATGCCACCGTGGTAGCCGCCGTCGGGGTCATGCTGCAGGTAGGCTTGCAGGGTCAGCGAGGTGTCCTCGCTGAAGTCGATGTTCACCGTGGGTGCGAGGGCGAAGCGTTTTTCCTTGTTGTGGTCGAACTGGGTGTCGGAGCTGTCCGCCAGGCCGATCAGGCGATAGGTGATGCGTTTTTCGTCATCCACCGGGCCGCTGAAGTCGAAGCCCATGCCGCGCTGGCCCTGGGTGCCGACCGTGGCCTGGATCTGGTGATAGGCCTCGTACAGCGGCTTCTTGCTGGTCAGCGCCACCAGGCCGCCCGGCGAACTGCGGCCGTAGAGCACCGAGGACGGGCCCTTGAGAATGTCGACCCGCTCGAGGAAGTACGGATCGACCTGCATGGAGCTGTAGGTGCCGCTGTCGCCCATGGACTTGAGGCCGTCGAGGTAGATGTTATCCACCGAGCCGTCGTTGAAGCCGCGCATCGCCACATAGTCGTAGCGGTGGGTGGCGCCGTAGGGGTTGGTCAGCACGCCGGGGGTGTAGCGCATGGCCTGGGATACGGTTTGCGCGCCCTGGTCATCCATTTGTTCGCGGGTGACCACCGACACGCTCTGGGAGGTTTCCCGCAGGGCGGTACTGGTCTTGGTGGCGACCTGGCTATGGGTGGCGTTGTAGCCTTCCATGCTGCCCAAGGCGTTACCCAGGGCGAAGCCCTTGATGTCGGTGGTCGGCAATTCCAGTGTGCTGCCAGCGGTCTCGGTTTGCAGCACGTAGCTGCTGCCATCCTGGCTGACGGCAACCAGTCCTGAGCCGCTGAGCAACTGGCTCAGGGCCTGGTCGGGCGAATACTCGCCCTTGAGCCCCGGGGACTGGACGCCGCCGGTTTGCGCCGGGGTGCTTGCCAGGGTGATCCCGGCCTGGCGGGCGAACTGGTTCAACACATCGCTCAATGGGCCGGGGGCAATGTTGTAGCTCTGACGGCTGGCGGTGACGCCGTTTGGTGCGGCCACCGCGAGCATCGGCACGACGCTGACCCCCAGCGCCGTGGAGAACAGCGCGGCGTGAATCGCCTGGCGCAACAGGCCCGGTTGCGAAGAGAAGCCGAAGGGGTTCTTGAGAGGTACGCGCTCAGTCATTGTAGGTTCCGTAGGAGTCGCTGAAGGCAGATAAGGGGTGCTTACTGTCCTAGCCGGACGCCGGCCTGAAACCCGCCAAAAAAAAATCAAGCCAGGCGTTCCACCGTGATCCACCAACGGGTTCGATAGCGCAGTTGTACCGGGAGCGTGCGGGGCAGGACGGCCAGCAATTTGTCGGTGTCCTCCAAGCGGAACACCCCCGACAGGCGCAGGTCGGCGATCGACGCCGCGCAGTGCAGATAGCCCGGGCGGTAGCGTCCTACTTCATTGAGGAAGTCTTCCAGGCGCATGTTGCGTGTGACGATCAAACCGTCGGCCCAGGCGCCTGCATCCATGTCCAGCGGCGGTGCCAGGGCCGCTGTCGATGCAGTGATCAGATAGCTTTGCCCGGCCTCGACCTGGATGGGCGTGCCATCGCTGTTGGGGTGCGAACGGATGACGACTTGTCCGCTGGTGACGCTCAAGCGCGTGCAGTCGATGTCCTGGCGCACGACGAAGCGCCCCTCCAGCCCTTCGAACAGGCCATGCCGGCTTTTCACCAGCAGCGGCCGCCCCGGGTCGCGGCCACAGGTGACCATGATTTCACCGCGGGCCAGGGTAATCAGGCGCTGCCGGGCGCTGAAGTCCAGGTTGGCGGCGCTGTGGGTATTGAGTTCGAGCCGCGTGCCGTCCGGCAACTGGAAACCTCGGCGTTCACCGGTGGCGGTGGCGAAATCGGCATTCCATGCTTGCCAGCCCAGGTCCTTGCCCAGCCATGCCGCGCCGCTCACCACGGCGATGCCCGACAGCAACTTCAGGGCCTGGCGACGACTGAGGCGTTGGGCACTGTTCTCCAGGGTGTCCAGGGCGACATGGGCACCGGGCACCGCCCGCAGGTTCGAGGTCAATTCGCTGTGCAGCGATTGCACCCGTTGCCAGGCCAGTTCGTGTTCAGGGTGGGCGGCGCGCCAGGTGTCGCACTGTTGGCGCAGGGTCGGGTGAGCGGTGTGATTGCGCAGGCGCAGCAGCCAGTTGATCGCCTGCCTGACCACCTGTTGCGACGGGCCTTTGCGGCGGCTCTGCAAGTGATCCGCCGGCTCAGCTTTCATAGCGCAACACATAGCAGTGGTACAGCGCATCGGCGACGTAGCGCTCCACCGAGCGCAACGAAATGCCCATCTGTTCGGCGATCTGCTTGTACGTCAGGCCTTCGCACTGGGCCAACAGAAAGGCCCTGCGCACTTTCGGCTTGAGGCCTTCGAGCATCCTGGCAATGGCTTCGAGCAGTTCCAGGATCAAGGCCTGGGCTTCAGCGCCAGGGGTTTGGGCTGGCGGCAGGTGAGCGATGGTTTCCAGGTAGGCGCGTTCGATTTCCGCTCGCCGCCAATGGTCGATCACCAGGCCTTGGGCGATGGTGCGCAAAAAGGCGCGTGGGGTACTAAGCTCCAGGCGTTCGCTTCGCTGCAACAGGCGCACGAAGGTGTCCTGGGCCAGGTCCGCTGCGTCGGCGGCATTGCCCAGCCGGGTGCGCAGCCACGTATTGAGCCAGCCGTGATGCCGGCTGTAGAGCGCCTGTACTGCAAACTCGGGAGATGACATGGACGCGACGGCCTGGATGCTACAAATGATAATAGGTCGCATTGTCATCATCGCCTGGCGAATTTGCAACCACCGTTCGCCCGCCTTGTCCTCCCGTCGCCTATTTCTTCGAATCCCTAATTATTTGTACAGGCTTGCCGACAGACTGATATGCGTGCACCAAAGTGGAGCGAAGTGACAACCGCCCGCGCTGTTATATGGAACGTTGCAATCTGGAATGCACCCCCACTCCTTGCATAAGAAGCCCCCTCGATGAATCTAAAGTTCAGCCACAAAATCCTTCTCGCCGCCTCTGGTGTGGTGGTTCTGGCTTTTGCCCTGTTCACGCTCTACAACGATTATTTGCAGCGCAACACCATTGGCAGCAGCCTTGAGTCGTCCATCGAGCAATCCGGCGACCTGACAGCCAGCAGCATCCAGAACTGGATGAGTGGCCGGATACTGGTGTTGGAAAACCTGGCGCAAAACATCGCGCATCAGGGGACCACTGCCGATTTGCCGGGGCTGGTCGACCAACCGGCGCTGACGTCGAATTTCCAGTTCACTTATGTAGGCCAGGCCAACGGTGTCTTCACCCAACGGCCTGACGCAAAAATGCCTGACGGCTACGACCCGCGTCAGCGCCCTTGGTACAAACAGGCGGTGACCGCCGATAAAACCATGCTGACCCCGCCTTATCTGGCGGCGGTGGGTGGCCTGGTGGTGACCGTTGCCCTGCCGGTGAAGCACAACGGCGAACTGCTCGGCGTGGTGGGCGGTGACTTGAGCCTGGAAACCCTGGTGAAAATCATCAACTCCGTGGACTTCGGTGGTATCGGCCATGCGTTCCTGGTGAGCGGCGACGGTCAGGTGATCGTCAGCCCGGATAAAGACCAAGTGATGAAGAACCTCAAGGACATCTACCCCGGCACCCCGGTGCGCATTGGCAAGGGTATCCAGGAGGTTGAGCTGAATGGGAAGGACCGCATTCTTTCGTTCACCCAGGTGGCGGGCCTGCCGAATGCCGAGTGGTACATCGGCCTGTCGATCGACAAGGCCAAGGCCTATGCGCCGTTGAGCCAGTTCCGTACGTCGGCGTTGATCGCGATGTTCGTCGCGGTGGCGGCCATTGCGTTGTTGCTGAGCATGCTGATCCAGGTATTGATGCGCCCGTTGACCACCATGGGTCGCGCCATGCAGGACATCGCCCAGGGCGAAGGCGATCTGACCCGACGCCTGGTGGTGCAGGGCAGGGATGAGTTCGCGGTGCTGGGTGGTTCGTTCAACCAGTTCGTGGAGCGGATTCATGCGTCGATCTCGGAAGTGTCTTCCGCTACCCGCCAGGTGCATGACCTGTCGCAGCGGGTGATGACTTCGTCCAACGCTTCGCTCGTCGGCTCGGATGAGCAGAGTGCGCGCACCAACAGCGTGGCCGCGGCCATCAACCAGTTGGGCGCCGCGACCCAGGAAATCGCGCGCAATGCCGCCGATGCCTCGCAGCATGCCAGCGGTGCCAGCGAACAGGCCGATGACGGTCGCCAGGTGGTGGAAAAAACCATCCAGGCCATGACCGAGCTGTCGCAGAAGATCAGCCTCTCGTGCACCCAGATCGAAACCCTGAACGCCAGTACCGACAACATCGGGCACATCCTGGACGTGATCAAGGGCATCTCCCAGCAAACCAACCTGCTGGCCTTGAACGCTGCCATCGAAGCGGCCCGTGCCGGTGAAGCCGGCCGCGGTTTTGCGGTGGTGGCCGATGAAGTGCGCAACCTGGCGCACCGTACCCAGGAGTCGGCGGAAGAAATCCACAAGATGATCACCTCGCTGCAAGTCGGCTCCCGTGAAGCGGTCACCACGATGAACGCCAGCCAGACCTCCAGCGAAGAAAGCGTGGAAGTGGCCAACCAGGCCGGCCTGCGGTTGGTCAGCGTGACGCAGCGCATTGGTGAGATCGACGGCATGAACCAGTCGGTGGCCGCCGCGACCGAAGAACAGACCGCCGTGGTCGAAACCCTCAACATGGACGTCAGCCACATCAACCTGCTGAACCAGCAAAGCGTGGCCAACCTCAATGAAACCCTGAAGGATTGCGATGCCTTGTCCCAACAGGCCAATCGACTGAAACAACTGGTGGACAGCTTCAAGATCTGACCCCAGCCGCAAGCCGAGCCACCGCCATCACCGATACAGGTCCACCGCCATCGCGAGCAAGCTCGCTCCCACAGGGGATTGTTGGTGAGCCTGGGTCTTGAGTTCACGCCAACTCAATGTGGGAGCGAGCTTGCTCGCGATGACGGCAGTCCAGCCACCGTCACCGATACAGGTCCACCGCCATCGCGAACAAGCTCGGCTCCCACACTGGAATGAGTGGTGGACACAAACCCTGTCTCCACCCGAGAACCCTTGTGGGAGCGAGCTTGCTCGCGATGGCGGCGGTACAGCCACCATCACCGCCAACAGACCCGCCGCTTTCGCGAGCAAGCTCGCTCCCACAAGGGGCTGGTGCTTACTTGAACATCTCCTGCACATTCCCCATCGCCTCATCGGCGAAGCCCTGGAGGAAATCCCTGAAGCCCGACGGGGTGTGGGCGTCGGTGTGGTCGGCGATGATGGTCCAGGTGGCGCGGCATCGGTTGTCCGCCAGGGGGGCGATGCGCATGGCCGCCCACAGGTTGTCGATGCCCAGGGTGTTGTAGATCAGCGTCCAGGTCATGTGCATGGCCTGGTCGTCACGGCTGTTGAGCTGTTCCACCACCAGGTTCTGCCCATCGCGGAAGAATTTCTTGCGCAGGGACCTCACGCCTTCGCCGGTCATTTCGATGTGCTCCAGCGCCGGGATGAAGCGGTTGAATCCGCCAAAATCACCCACCACGTCCCAGACGCGCGCCGCGTCGGCCGTGACCTCGACCGAGGTTTCGACCTGGCAGGCGTGGGGGTTTTTGATCAGGGTGTCGGGTTGCAATGCATTCATGGTCTTGCTCCTTGCTTTGGGTTGAGGGTGTTTCAAATGAAGTCGATGGCCTTGAGGTAGTCGGCGCCGCGACGTAGCAGGGCCGGGGACTTTTCCGGATAGCTGGCGCCCATCTGCCGCACGCCGGCGCGGGCGTTGTCGTGGCTGATCAGCGAGATGTCGCCGATGTCTTCCTCGAAGCCGTTGAGGTAGAAACCCAGCACGCCAAACAACGCATTGTCGGCATCGACCCGCGCCAGTTGCCGTTGCCACTCGGCGACGCTCACCAGCGAAAATTCCCGGCCGCTGTCGCGGAACGACGCGACGTAAGCGTCCCAGCTCAAAGGCTGCGGGTTGTGCAGGTTGAACACCGCTTGGGTGGGCTGGTAGCGGCTGGCGTGGAAGGCGATGAAGCGGGCCAGGAAATCCACCGGCATCAGGTCGAAATTGAGCGACAGGTCTGGCACCTGGCCGAGCTGGATCGAGCCCTTGAGCATCAGCATCAAGCGATTCTTGTGGGGCTGGCAGACCCCGGTCAGGCTGTTGAAGCTGATGTTGCCGGGGCGGAACAGGTTGACCCACACCCCGCGATCGCGGGCCCGTTGCAGGATCCGTTCGCCGACCCATTTGGACAGGTTGTAGCCGTTCTTGATGTAGATCGGCGGCGTCTCGGCGGCAGGCTGTTCCAGCACCTGGCCATCGGCATCCAAAGCACTGGAGGCGGACAGCGTGGAGACGAAATTGAAGATTTTCTTGCTGCGCCCTTCACACAGGCGCAGGCACTCGAAAATCGGCTCGACGTTGTCCCGTGCCAACGACGCGTAGTCGAGTACATGGTTGACGTGGGCGGCGTTGTGCACCAGCGCGCCGAACGTGCTATCGATGCGGGCATAGACGTCGTCCGGCAAACCCAATTGCGGTTGAGTGATGTCGGCGGCGTACACGCTGACGCGGTCCAGGTCCAGGTGGGTCAGGTGATTGTCCCGCAGGGCCTGGGAGAAACGTTCGGCCGCGCTGTGTTCGGCGCTCCCGCGCACCAGGCACGCGACTTCCGTGGCGCCCCAGGCCAGCAGCGCTTCGACGATGTGCACGCCGAGAAAGCTGTTGGCGCCGGTCACCACCACCTTGTGCACATCGCCGCACTGGCTGATGGGCAGCGGATCGAGGTTGAGCTCGGCCTCGGCATCGATGAAGGCCTGGGGGCTGAGAGTCGATGCGCTGCTGTGCTCCGGGTCGTCCAGCAACTTCGCCAAGGTCGTCAGCGTCGGCGCTTCGATGAAGCGGTTGATCGACAGGCTACGGCCGAACACCTGGCGGATGCTCAGCAGCAGGCGCGACAGCAGGATCGAGTGCCCGCCAAGGTTGAAGAAGCTCTCGTCGGTGGCGATGTCGTCGACCGGCAATTCAAGCAGCTCGGCCCACAGTTGCTGCAGTTGTGTTTCCAGGGCGTTCTGCGGTTGGCGCCGTTGGCCGTCGACGTGCACCTGCACCGCCATGGCGAGCAATGCCCGGCGATCGACCTTGCCGTTGCTGGTGTAGGGCAGGCTGGGCAATTCGACGTAGGCCGCCGGGTGCATGTAGCTGGGCAAGCTGTTCTGCACGTGCTCGCGCAGCGCCTGGAGGGCTGCGCCGGGGGGCGTCTGTTCGGAGTGAACCAGGAACGCCAGGATCCGCCGCTTTTCATCGACCCCCACCGCCACCTGGCGAAACAGCTGGCTGTCGCGCAGGCAGTGCTCGATTTCCTCGGGCTCGACCCGAAAACCGCGGATCTTCACCTGGTTATCGCGGCGGCCACACAGTTCGATGCCGTTGTCGGTCCACTGGCCGATATCGCCGGTGCGATAGACCCGCAGCGCTTGCCCGGTGGGCAGCGCCAGGTCGAGGTAACGCGTCGCGGTCAGCGCCGGGTCGTTCAGATAGCCGAGGCCGACGCCCGGGCCGGCGATGTACAACTCGCCGGGGACACCTTGGGGAACCGGTTGCAACTGTTCGTCCAGGATCAGGACCCGGCCATTGGCGATGGGCACGCCGAGGTTGCGGTTGTTGTCGCCGACACCGAACTGGCGTGTGGTCGCCAGCACCGTGGTTTCGGTCGGGCCGTAGATGTTGTGGAACCGGCATTGGGGCGCGAGCTGTTCGATCACGAACGGCTCGCAGACATCGCCCCCGGTGATCAGGTGCGTCAGGCCCAGCGGCGCATCCAGGGGCATGACGCTCAGCAGCGCAGGCGGCAGAAAGGCGTGGCTGACGTGTTGCTGGTGAATCAACGCGACCAATTGCTGCGGGTCGCGGCGCTGGTCTTCGCTGGGCACCACCAGCAGGGCGCCGTGGATGAAGGTCGGCAGGATATCCAGCAGCGACGCGTCAAAGTTGATGGTGGAAAACTGCAACGCCCGGCTGTCGCGCTGCAACCCGACGTAGTCGCCGTACCAGGCACAGAAATGGCTGAGATTGCGGTGGCTGAGCAACACGCCTTTGGGTTGACCGGTGGTGCCGGAGGTGTAGATCGCCACGGCCGGCTCGTCGATGTTCACCACGCGCCGGATCAGCGAGGCCGGGATGCCCGGTTTGAGCGCTGGCAGTTGATGGACATTCAGCGTTGGCAGCGAGAGGTCGCCGAGGTCGCTGTTGCCGTCGTGCAGCAGCAGGTCCGCCCGGGCATTCTCCAGGATAAAGCGTCGACGTTGCGCCGGGTGTTGCGGGTCCAGCGGCAGGTACACCGCGCCGCAACCCAGCACCGCGAGGATCGCCGCGTATAGGTGTGCGGATTTGGGCAGGCACACACCGATCACCTTGTGGGAGGAAGACCTGTGGGAGGAAGGCTTGCCCCCGATGAACGCTGACGCGGTTTGGTTGAGAACCTCGGTGTCTTCATCGCGGGCAAGCCTTGCTCCCACAGGTTCAGTGCTCTCTGCCCCCACAGGTTCAGCTCTCCCGGCTCCTACAGGTCCGGCGCTTTGCAGTGTTTCCAGCATCGGCTGTTGCATCCCCAGCGCCAGGCGGCGCAAGGATTTGTAGTCGATGAGTTGTCCATCGACCCACAAGGCCGGTTGCGTGGCGTCATCGAGCAGGCGCTGTTCGATGCTGTGCATCACCGGCACGTCGGCGGCGGCCAGCAGCCAGGGCACCGCCGGCCGATTGAGGCCGTGCTCGAAGGCCAGCGGCTCCAGCGCATCGAGCCCGAGCAGGGGCGGGTCGATCGCGTCAGCGTGGACCGTTGGCCAGTGATCGAAACAGGTTTCGTCCCGGGATAACTGGCTGACCAGCCGTGCGCCGGTCTCGACCAGCGTCGCCAGCGTACGCAGGCGCAAGGACTGGCCATTGCCATCGCGTTGCGGCGCGATCACTTCCTGGCACAACAGCCGCTGCGCACCGTCGCGGAAAACCAGCACCGGTTGCGGCAATGTCTCACCGGGCAGCGTGCACAGGGCCACGCGGATCTGGAGGCATGAACGGGCTTCAATGGCTTGCGGTGTTGTCCCGTCGTCGATCAACAGGTCGACCGCGTCGTGACCGGCCGGCGAGTGCCGAACCACTGCGTGGCCGTGCAGCTCCAGTTCCCGGGCCAGTTCGGTCATGGCCTGGCTGGTGCCAGGCACTGCAATGTCGAGGCGTCTCATCGAAAGGTCCTCATGGGGTCAGGTAATCGGCAAGGGCGTCGCGTACGCAGGGGGACGCGAGCATCGAGCTGCCGCGGAAAAAGCGCGTGATGTTGCCCACCAACGGGTGAAAGCGATTGATGGGGTACGCCAGCGCACTGGCGTCTTCACGCAGCGACTGGCGTACCGATTCGTCGACGGGCAGGTGCGCGATCAGCTCGAAGTCGAACGCTTGTTGCAGGTCGCTCGCCAGGTACTGAGCGATGAAACCGGGCATCAAGCGCGCGATCGCCGCGCGATCCTCTTCGGGTGCGGTGCGCCAGTAGATCTGTACCAGTCGCGTCCAGAAACCGGAGTGCCGGCCCTCGTCGAGCAAGTGGTCGGCCATCAACCCCTTGATCGAGGCCTTGACCGAATCGTCCCGGGCGAAGGCGGCCACTTCGTTGGTCACGGTGTTCTCGGCAATGGCGATGCAGATCAGCTCCACGGCGCTGAGCAAATGCTCCGGCGCTCGGGCCAGGGTCGCCGGTATGGCGCGGCTGAGTTCGATCTGCCCCGGCAACGGGATGGGATCGATGCCGGTCATGTCGATGGTCTGCTGCATGAAGTCCATCGCCACCAGCGCGTGGTAATCCTCGTCCACCACCACGGTCATCGCGTCGTAGCGGCAGGCGAACGGGAATTCGATGCCGAAGCGGTTCTTGGCGATGCGCCGGGCGGTGTGGTCCACCAGTTCGGTCTCGAAAATCACCACGTCGTTGATGAACTTGTAGAGGCTCTGCACCAGCACAAAGTCGCGCAGTTGCGCACAGTGGCTGAGGAAGGTCTGGCTGTGCACCAGCGGTTGGCGGCTCATGGGGAAGATCAGCTTGTCGTCGTCTTCGACCCGGCGCCGTGGCCGAGTACGGATCGTGGCGCGGCTTTCCCAGGCGTCGGCGAAGGATTGGTAGGGGATGGCGTTCATGGCATCACCTGCGCAACCGGTTGGGTCATGCTCTGGCGCAGGCCGTCCCACAAGGCGGCACGGCTGTGGACGGCGGCGAGTGCGGCGGCCAGGACTTCGGTTTCGCGCTGCGGGTCGCCATCGATCAGCCGTGCCAGCAGTTTTTCTGCCGCCGGCCCGTGGTCTTCGGAATCGACTTCGATGTGCCGTTGCAGGTAGTAACGAAAGGTCGGTGCCTGATCCAGGCCAATGCCCCAGGCGTCCAACATGCGCTGGAACATCTGCGGGATGACACTCTCGCGACCGTGCACGAAGGCGGCGGCCACGCTGTGGGCCGGGGCATGCAGGGCGGTGTGCAAGGTCTGGCGGACGAACCGTGCCGCCGCCGGTTCGACCTCGACACTGTCCAGCGCGGTCTCGGGGCTGACGCCTTCTTGCTGCAGGGTGATGAACTGCTCGATGGCGCGGGTATCGGCGCCGATTTCCCGCATGGCGTCCAGGTACAGTTCGAAATGGCTGCAATAGCCGGCACCCGGGCGGTCATCCGACTCTTCCCCCAGCACGATCTCATTGATCAAGCGGGCCGCGTGAGGGTCGGCCGGCGGCAGCCAGGGCAGGTGGACACAGGTGAGTTCGCGTTGCAGTCGCTTGGTCAGCGACATGAAGTCCCAGACGGCAAAGACATGGCTTTCCATAAAACGGCGCAACAGATCGATTGATGTAATCTCGGAAAAAACCGGGTGTTGGCCAAGTTCGTGTTTTTTGAGAGATAGTTGTTCTTTGGATGGCTGCATTGGAACGTCCTCATCAATGATTTTTTGTCCGGAAGGTGGCTCGTTAGTTAGTGAAGACGAGCGGGTGCCTGAACCGAAATCCATGAATTGCCAAAGTGGCTTAGGTATTCTCTTTTAATCGTGCTTCCGGCTTGCGATGCCCTGGTTTGCTTGGGTTTTAGCAAGTTGGAAGGACCGCCAGTAACGCGGCGAATAAAAAACTAATACACGGAACAAGTAAGCGGCAAGTACTTTTTTAATTATTTAAAGTGGGTGTTTTATTGGGCGCGAAGAGGGCTTTTAAAACTTTTAATATAAGTTTTATTGAGGCGAAGAAGCTCCTTCCGATTTAGGAGTATCAGAATCGAATAGTTCGAGTGAATGCCTCACTCGGAGCACTTCAGGGATCGGGGAATAAGGAAGTTTTATGTTATGGGCAGGACGTCGGTCGGACATCCGATCATCCCGCCGGTTGGACGACGCTCCTTGCGTATTGGCTTCGATTCGCCTGGCCTCAGCCAGGCGTTGACTTCTTCAGGTCTGTTTTGAATCGACAAGCGCAAGAGTGAGCCCAAATCGATGGCAGTGCCATTGAACTGATGGGGCGACGAGCCGCGGCCACGGCCAGGCCGCGCCGCGCTGGCGACAAATGAGTCGGAAGGATATGTAAGAAATTTTTACGCCGGACGGAGCGCCGACGTGGGATCACAGCTTCGACGACTGTTCCAAGTACCGGCGCATGGTGACAGAGGCTTTTTCCAGGTGCAGTTCCAGCAACACGATCGCGTTATCGATGTCTTTGGCCCGTGCGGCCTCGAGCAGCGCGCGATGATCGTCCTGGCTCAACTTGCCCAGGCCCATGGACGACAGATGAAAGCGCAGGAAGCGCTCTTCTTCATTGAGCTCGCGCTCGATCAGGTCCAGCAGCTTGCCGTTGGGTGCCTTGTGATAAAGCGACATGTGGAACAGCCGGTTGAGCTTGCCGATCTCGGCGTGCTCGGTTTCCGTTTCCAGTTGTTCGATGTATTGGGCGGCCAGTTCCAGGTCGCTGTCATCGAGCAAGGGGATGGACAGGCGCAAGGCGAAAGACTCCAGGACCGAACGCAGGGCGTAGGTTTCTACCGCATTGTTGGTGATCAAAGGCGCCACGACGGCGCCCTTGTGCTGAACCACATTGAGCAGCGACTGCGCTTCGAGCTGGCGCAACGCCTCGCGCACCGGCATGCGGCTCACGCCGAACAGGTCGGCCAGCTCCTGCTGGCGCAGGGCGGTACCGCAAGGCAAGCGTCCATCAAGGATGGCCTCGCGCAGAGACTCTTCGATGATCGAGCGTGCCTGGTCAGCGGGAATGGGACCGTTGATCTGGATAGTGCTAAGCGGTTTGGGCTTCTGTGTCACGACAACGCACCCTGATTGGTAGTAAAAATTGGATCCAGGCTCACGTTAGTCACAGGTTGGCGAGCCGTCAAAGTCTCTCGTCCGGAGGTTCCTGAACTAAAGTTTAGTCTGCCTGCGGTGATTGCACCTTGCCATTGTCTTTTAGTGGGCCAGGCGTCACCATCCAACGAATTTCCAACGACCCTTTTCGGACGTATTTCCCTTGGCTGCACCGTTCCCTGTCCTCAGGTCCTTGCGCTGGCTGTGTTCGGCATTGTTGCTGGCCGGCCTGATGCTGGGCGGCCTGCAGGCCGACTGGGACTTTGCGCAGATCAGCCGGCGGGCGCAAGCGTTATATGGTCCGCTGGGGGAAGGACAGCAACGGATCGACGCGTGGCAGCAATTGCTGGCGACCCAGAAACAGATCCCGGAACTGGAACAGCTCAAGGTGGTGAACCTGTTTTTCAACAAACAGGTGCGCTACGTGGAAGACATCGACCTGTGGCGTGAAGTCGACTATTGGGAAACGCCGATCCAGGCCCTGTGGAAGGGCGCCGGCGATTGTGAAGACTACGCCATCGCCAAGTATTTCAGCCTGCGCCATCTCGGGGTGTCCAGTGACAAGCTGCGCATCACTTACGTCAAGGCCTTGCGGCAGAACCGTGCCCACATGGTGCTCACCTATTACGCCACCCCCGAGGCGATGCCGCTGGTACTCGACAGCCTGATCGACGGGATCCTGCCGGCCAGCCAGCGAACCGACTTGCTCCCGGTCTACTCTTTCAATGCCGAAGGGCTGTGGCTGCCGGGCGCCAAGGGCAACAAGAAAGTGGGTGACACCAAGCGCCTGTCCCGGTGGCAGGATGTGTTGAAAAAAATGCAGGCCGAAGGTTTTCCGGTCGAGACGACTAACTAGGAGCGCGCGCTCAGATGTCCTTGTTCAAACAGCTGTTGATCGCTATCTGTCTGTTCCTGGTGGTTGCCTTCAGCGGCAGCTTCATGGTCAGCCTGGAGAGCTCGCGGGCCCAGTACGTCAACCAGTTGCGCTCCCATGCCCAGGACGCGGCCACGGCGCTGGCGCTCTCGCTGACGCCGAACATCGACGATCCGGCGATGGTGGAACTGATGGTCAGTTCGATCTTCGACAGCGGCTACTACGCCAGCATCCGCGTGGTCGACGTGGCCACCGACAAGACCCTGGTCGAGCGCACCGGCACGCCGGACGCCGGCAGTGTGCCGCAATGGTTCGTCAAGCTGATCGGCCTGGAACCGGCCGGTGGCGACGCCATTGTCAGCCGCGGCTGGGAGCAGGCGGCGCGGGTCGAAGTGATCAGCCACCCGATGTTCGCCCTCGCCAAGCTGTGGCAGAGCGCGTTGGGCAGCCTGGGTTGGTTGTTGCTGTGTGGCGCCGTGAGCGCGGTGCTGGGGGCCTTGCTGCTGCGTCGCCAGCTCAAGCCGCTGGACTACATGGTGCATCAGTCCCATGCCATTGCCCGACGTGAGTTCCTGAGCCTGCCGGAGTTGCCCCGTACGCCGGAGTTGCGGCGGGTGGTGCAGGCGATGAACCAGATGGTCGAGAAGCTCAAGGCGCTGTTCCAGGAGCAGGCCGAGCGTAGCGAGAAACTGCGGGTCGAGTCCTACCAGGACACCCTCACGGGCCTGGCCAACCGGCGCTATTTCGAAATGCAGCTCAATGCCCGGGTGAGTAACCCGGAGCAGGCCAGTTCCGGTTATCTGCTGTTGCTGCGGGTCAAGGACCTGGCCGGTTTGAACCAGCGGTTGGGCGGGCAGCGCACTGACCAGTTGTTGATAGCGGTGGGTGAGCAATTGCAGCGTGAGTGCGCCCGCTACCCGGAAACCCTCAACCTGGTCACGCGTATTCGCGGCGGCGAGTTCGCGGTGCTGGCTCCCGGGCTGGTGCGCGAGGAGGCGCTGCAACTGGCGCAGAACCTCGAAGCAGCCCTGGCGAGCCTGCATGCCACTGGCGCAACTGACGTGGCTTCGGTGGCCTCTATCGGGTTGGCGCCGTTTGTCCACGGCGACTCGCCACAAGCGGTGCTCCAGCTTGCCGACCAGGCCCTGGCCCAGGCCGAAAGCCAGGGTGAACCCGGCTGGGCCTGCCTGGACCACAGCCTGGCGGCCAGTGTCGGCGACGATCACCATGCCTGGCACACCTTGCTCGACCAGGCTTTGAGTCATCAGCGCTTCGAGCTGTACTTCCAGCCGGTGGTGGCCGCCCAGGACACCCAGGTGGTGCTGCATTACAAAGTGTTGTCGCGGCTGTTGGACGAGCAGGGCCAGACCATCCCCGCCGGGCGTTTCCTGCCCTGGCTGGAGCGTTTCGGCTGGACCGCACGCCTGGACCGTTTGATGCTCGAACAAGTGCTCAGGCAAATGGCCGGGCATGAACAGTCCCTGGCGTTGAACCTGTCTTCGGCGACCTTGGCCGATCCTCAGGCGCTGAACAAGATCTTTGAGATCCTGCGGGCCCATTCCAACCTTGGGTCGCGCTTGACCCTGGAGATTGGTGAAGAGCAATTGCCGGAGCAGGCCGTGCTGGAGCAGTTGACCCGGCGTTTGCGCGAACTTGGTTTCTCCTTGAGCCTGCAGCGTTTTGGTGGGCGCTTCAGCATGATCGGCAACTTGTCGCGGCTGGGGTTGGCTTACTTGAAAATCGATGGCAGTTATATCCGCGCCATTGATCAGGAAAGTGACAAGCGTTTGTTCATCGAGGCTATTCAGCGTGCTGCTCACAGTATCGATTTACCGTTGATTGCCGAACGGGTTGAGACGGAGGGGGAGTTGGCGGTGATTCGGGAGATGGGGTTGTTTGGGGTGCAGGGGCAGTTGGTTGGGGAGCCTCGGCGTTGGGGGTGAGGTTTGTTGACGAGGTGGCCTGGTAGCCGGCCTGGATGTTGTTGACCGAGTACATATCCGTTCTTTTCGTAACGGCGACTTATGGTTCCGCCCTTACGGCGGCTCACTTTTGAGAAGCGCAAAAGTAAGCAAAACGCTTTATGCCCCACCACTCGGCACCTCGCTTAGGCTCGGTGTGCCCTCACTCCGGCATTGCTCCGTGGGCCCGCCGCGAAGGGCCATCCATGGCCCAGCGCGGCTATCCCGGCATCCATGCCGGGATGCCCACTGCGCAATGCCTGCGTTCGGCCAGCGTGGTTAACGGGGCGCCGAGATCAACGTCCACCGCGAGGCGGCCTTATAGCCGACCTGGTTCTTGATGGGGACCGCGTTTCCCCTGTGGGAGCGGGCTTGCTCGCGAAGGCGGCGGTACATTCAGCATTGATGCAAGCAGACCCACCGCTATCGCGAGCAAGCTCGGCTCCCACAGGAATTGGCGGTGGACGCTGATCTTGTAAACGACCAAAAAGCCATGTGGGAGCGAGCCTGCTCGCGAAGGCGGCGGCACATTCAGCATTGATGCAAGCAGACCCACCGCCATCGCGAGCAAGCTTGGCTCCCACAGGAATTGGCGGTGGACGCTGATCTTGTAAACGACCCAAAACCCATGTGGGAGCGAGCCTGCTCGCGAAGACGGCGGTACATTCAGCATTGATGCAAGCAGACCCACCGCC
>NZ_JACNDD010000123.1:0-19674 GCF_017351395.1 Pseudomonas sp. FW305-28 | reverse complement strand
AAACCTGCAAATTCGACTGTCTTTTCCCACAAGGCCACTAAACTGACTCCATTGGGTCCTAGCCAAGGGAATCGCCATGTCGCTTCGTTCGCCGTTGTATTCCCAGCGCAAGCCGCTGCTGGTCGTGGTGGCGTTGCTTGGTACAAGCTTCCTGATCATTTCATTGTTGGGCTATTACGCCGCCCATACCTCGATACGCGATCACATTCTCAAGACGCTGTATGTGAACCTGCTGGTCGGCCTGCTCGTGACGCTGGCGGTCCTGGCCATTCTTTGTCGGCTGATCAACAACTACCAGCAACGCATCGACGCCCAGGCCACCCTCGACGGCCTGACTGAATTGCCAAACCGCCGTGGCTTCGACCTGCTGGCCGTGCAAGCCCTGCACGAAGCCCAGCGCGAGCCCAGACCCTTGACGGCGCTGCTGGTGGAACTGGACGACTTCAAGCGGCTGGACACCACTCACGGTCATATCGCCACCGATCAACTGTTGACCGGGTTCGCCCGCAGCCTGACTGAGAGCCTGCGGCATTCGGACATCGTCTGTCGCTGGAGCGCCGAAGCCTTTGTCGTCCTGCTCAAGGACACCGACGGCCAGACCGGTCTGAAAATCGCGGAGAAAATTCGTCAGCACATCGAAAAGCAGCGCTATTTCTGCAGCGGTAAACAATTGTTGGTCACCGTCAGCCTCGGCCTCACCACCTTGCAGGACGAAGATACCTTGCACAGCTTGCTGTCGCGGACCGATCATGCGTTGCAACGCGCCCGGCAGACCGGGTGCAATCGAACCTGCGTGGACATGCCTCACTCCAGTTATGAATAAACCCGACCTTTGCCCGGCCTGCGGCGGCACCAATGACTGCACCCTGGCCGACCCACGAACCGCCGACCGGGCCTGCTGGTGTTATGGCGTGAGCATCGACCCGGCCGTGCTTGAAGCATTGCCGGCCGAACTGCGTGATCAGTCCTGCCTGTGCCCACGCTGCGCCCAGGTCCAGGCCCAGTTGCGCGCCAAGCCCCAGCCGATCGCGTAAGATGCCCACCCTCCGCTGCCCTGCCTGAACTGCCCATGCGCGTCGACCGTTTCCTCAGCAATCTGCCGCGATTCAATCGCCAACAAGTGCGCCTGTTGCTGGTGGAGCGCCGGGTGCGAATCGACGGCCAGACCGTCAACGATCCCCATGCCCCGGTACGTGAATTCAGTCGCGTCGAAGTCGACGACGAAGTGCTGCAAGCCGGCCGACCGGCGCGCTACTTCATGCTGCACAAGCCGCCCGGCTGCGTCAGTGCCACTCGCGATCCGCAACACCCCACTGTCCTCGACTGGCTGGACGAACCGGACAAGGACGACCTGCACATCGCCGGACGCCTGGATTTCAACACCACCGGGCTGATGCTGATCACCAATGACGGCAGCTGGTCGCGGCGCCTGACCCAACCACAGACCAAGCTGCCCAAGGTCTACTACGTCGAAACCGAACAAACCATCACCGCCGAATACGCCGACACCTTCGCCCGAGGCCTGTATTTCGCCTTCGAAGACCTCACCACCCAGCCGGCAGAACTGACGCTACTGGGGGAAAAATCGGCGCGCTTGAGCATCGTTGAAGGGCGCTACCACCAGGTCAAACGCATGTTCGGCCACTTCGACAACAAGGTGCTGCGCCTGCACCGCGAGCGCATGGGCCCACTGACGTTGGACGGCCATCTCGAGCCGGGCCAATACCGCGCCTTGAGCCCTGAGGAAGTCCAGCTCATCTGATCCCGCTACCGCTCGGCAGAAGTGTCGAACAATTTTCCGACAGGTACTTGCGCAACGGTCGCCCCCCTGCTTGAATCAAACCGTCGGCCGAAATGTGACCGATGAGTCACCACATACTTCCAAGAAACTTTTTGCCGGCGGGAACCCTCAGGTTCCGCCTTGTCCGCCCGGCAAACTGCCCGCCTATAACAACACCCGTCGACCGTCTTCCTTGGATCGACATGGGCCTTATCTTCCAGGCGTATGCCTACCTGTCACATTGCCCGTGCAATCTCATTGCGCGCATACCCGCTTGCCAGGAGTCTTATGACATGAGGCCAGAAATCGCTGTGCTGGATATACAGGGTCAGTATCGGGTTTACACGGAGTTCTATCGCGCAGACGCCGCACAAAAGACCATCATCCTGGTCAACGGCTCAATGGCCACCACTGCGTCGTTTGCACAGACCGCCAAAAACCTCTACCCGCAATTCAATGTCGTGCTGTACGACCAACCCTACGCGGGCAAGTCCAAGGCTCACAATCGCCACGAGAAAATGCTGACCAAGGAGATCGAAGGGCAGATCCTCCTGGAGCTGATCGATCACTTCGCCGCCGAGCACGTGCTGTCGTTTTCCTGGGGCGGCGCCGCCACGCTGAGTGCCCTGGCCCATCGGCCAAGGCGCATCGAAAAAGCAGTGATCAGCTCGTTCTCACCGGTGCTCAACGCGCCGATGCGCGACTACCTGGAACGCGGCGTGGATTACCTGGGCAGCCTGGACGGCGACCGTGTCGGGCACTTGGTCAACAGCACCATCGGCAAGCACTTGCCGCCGTTGTTCAAGCGCTTCAACTATCGCCACGTCAGCAGCCTGGCCGAGCATGAGTACGGGCAGATGCACTTCCACATCACCGACGTGCTCCACAGCGACCAACAGTGCTACGTCAACGCGGCCAGGAAAATCAACGTGCCGGTACTGTTCCTGAACGGCGAATGGGACGAATACACCTCGGCCGTCGACGCCAGGCTGTTCGCCAACCACGTCGAGCACAGCACCTTCAGCACGCTGCAAGCCACCGGGCACTTCCTGGACATGGAACACAAAGCCGCCTGCCGCGACAGCCGCAACGCCTTGCTGGGTTTCCTCACACCGGAACACCACGAAAGCCGACCGCGCTACAGCTACGTGCAGGGCTACCATGCACTGGCTATCTGAAACCGAGTCCTGGCGAGCAAGCCCCTTCCCCCATCAGCACAGGGGCTTGCCCGCCAACGACCGCTCTGGTTTGAGCCTTGCGTAGACGAGTAACCTCGCCGCACGTAAAGAAAAACTTCAAATCCGTGGCCACATCTGGTACAAAGTCAGCCGCTCTGAGCGGGTGTCGTATAATGGCATTACTCCAGCTTCCCAAGCTGATAACGAGGGTTCGATTCCCTTCACCCGCTCCAATCGAATTCTGGTCCCGCGTCGTATGTTTTTTGACGGGGGATTAAAAAACCGGCCCATGGGGGCCGGTTTTTTTATGGCTGATATTCGGGGAAGTGTGAGGTGATCTCCGAGCGTAGATAGATGGCTCCCCGTCTACGTCCAAAATAAATACGTCCCCATTTCCACACCCTCGATGTCATCGAGAAAGCCCCCTCTTGCAAGCCGAATACGCCTTGAGCCGGCTACCGCTCAGCATCGTCAAAAAAAGGTACTTCAGCTGATAGAGCATCAAACATGCTTAGCGACAAAAGCGACGACGACAAATACGGTCAGAGCGAACGCTGCACCGATGCTGAACGGCAACCACGTAACGCGAAATGTGGTCGGGGCCGGGCGCCTCATTTCTTCTGCCAAAGCCTCTACCTCTTGATGCAATTGCTCAATGCTTGCTTGATGACTTCGATGTGTGGACATGTCTTTTTTCTCTTCCGAGGTCGCGGGGCCCTGCTGGGTCAGTGAAACATATCTAGCAATCCTGAGCCGTGTGAGATTGACGCATTGTTGCGATCCAGCACTCAGATTTTAACCCAAACACTCGTAAAGGCGACTATGGCGGTCACTACCCCAGCCCCTACTGCGTATGGGTACCAGAAGGCTTCGTGCTTCAGCTTAGTTTCTTCGGCCGTAAGCTTGCGAGTCTCAGCCAACAACTTTCGGGTTTCGATCAATAGTTTATCGAGCTCTAAATTATCGCGGTCGTTCTGAAGCATTGATCATCCTTCCAGGGTTTAAGCCATCGCCCTAAGCGTCGCTTTCTACGCAGCCGGCAAAATCTGTCGGACGTCAATCGCAATGCCAATCGAATAGTCCGTCTACGGAGCACTATTTCCTATCCGCGCAGTTGTGGATAGCGGGCGGCTCCCCCTGAATTTGTAGGCAAACTCAGAGAGTTGCGTACGCCCCGGGAGATTTGTAGGCAGAATCCGAAAACTGCGTAGGGGGTGCGCTTACCTTACTTTTCGGCGAGTTTTTGCCTTGTCGCCCTTGTCCTTCGATGGCTACGTCTCCAGACGTCGCTGCAAATCAGCGATCGGGCTTGGGAACACGTGAGTCATGCAACCGCGCTTCACGGGAGCTAGACAATGCGTACCTCGCAGCAAAGATTCCCACCTAACGACAAAACAAAAAGCCTCGGCGTTTTTCGCAACGGGGCTTTTTGTGTCTTGGCTGCCTACTTGTGTCGTTCATTGCTCAGCCCCCGGCAAATGCCCCAACGGCAACGCTCCCGGCGTCTTCACCGTATGAATCGCAAAATTGCTCCGGATGTCACTCACCCCCGGCAACTTCAGCAGCCGCCCGGTGAGGAACCGGTCGTAGGCTCGTAGATCCGGCACCACCACTTGCAACAGGAAATCCGATTCCCCTGAGACCAGGAACGCCGAGATCACCTCCGGCAATGCCGTGACCGCCTGGCGAAACGCTTCGGCTTGTTCGTCGTTGTGTCGTTCGACCTTCACGCCGACAAAGATCGTCAGCCCGAGGCCCACTTCGTCGCGGTCCAGGATGGCTTGGTAACCGCGAATGACACCGGCGTCTTCGAGCATTCGCACGCGGCGCAGGCAGGGTGACGGGGACAAGCCGATTTCTTCGGCCAGTTGCACATTGCTCAGGCGACCATCGCGCTGCAGCGCGGCGAGGATTTTGCGGTCGAAGGCATCCAGTTTCATGTATTGGCATTTCCCAATGGAATAACACAATTGCATAGCAGGTTATGCCAATTTCCTGAGCTTTAGAAGCTGACTTCGCAACCACCTGCCCTGCCCTTCGGCCCTAGACTGGCACGACCGAATCGTCGATGAAGGGGGTGTGGCATGGCAGAGCTCTGGTTGTTCCTGATGGCCTTGATGGTGGTGTATGTGCTGCCTGGGCCGGACATGATCCTGCTGCTGCAAACCGGTGCCCGTCAGGGCAGGGGCGCGGCGCTGGCGACGGCGGTGGGCCTGGGCGTCGCCCGGGGATGTCATGTCGCGCTGGCCGCATTGGGGCTTTCGGCATTATTCAAGACTGCGCCCTGGACCTTTGACGCGGTACGCCTGGCCGGGGCTGCCTACCTGTTATGGATCGGTCTTCAATGCCTGAGGACCACATTGTTGCCGAGTTTTGAAGGAGCCGGTATCGAGGCCGGAAAGCGGCGTTGGTATCAGGCGATTCGGCGTGGGCTGCTGACCAATTTGCTCAACCCGAAGGCATTGCTGTTTTGCTCGGTGTTGTTGCCGCAGTTCATCGATCCACAGGGCGGACCGGTGCTGGAGCAGTTTGCGACCCTGGGGGTGGTATTGGTCAGCGTGGGTTTGTTGTTTGATAGCGCCTACGCGTTGGTGGGTGTCGCGCTTGGGCGCTGGCTTCAACGCTCCCCTTCGGCCCAGCGCGTACAGCAGTGGTTGTTTGGGAGTCTTTTGATTGGGTTTGCGGTGCGGCTGACGTTTGTGCAGCAGGCCTAGTGCCTGTGGATAAGCTGATCGAACGGGACCTGGAGCGAAGCGAACCGGGGGCTGCTACGCAGCCCAGCGGGAGCAAGCTCCCTCGCCAAGTGGCATCATCTGTCGCCATCACATTCCAAATGTCAGTAAATCGAACCAGGCGTCTTCTGATGTACTTCTTCACCATCGGGAATAGCGCACTAGCATGGGGTGCTAGGGGTCGAGCGGACCTTTCAGCCCCCTCAACTCCGTTCCCATTAAGCACCATTTGCAATGGTGGGATGCTCAGACTAGACTCCTCCCAAAACGGGAGGTAATGGGTGCGGATTATTGCGAGAGGTACCTTGCGGGAATTTTGGGAAAGTAATCCGGCTTATGCCGACTCTCAGATTCCACTGGTTGAATGGTATCGACACATGGAGAAAGCAACCTATCACACGCCTCAAGAGATTAAGGCAGAACTCGGAACAGCCAGCATTCTCAAAAGCAGCAGGGTTGTATTCAACATTGGCGGTAACAAATACCGAATCATTCTGGCGATCGACTATCAGCGCCAGCTCGGTTTTGTCCGGTTCGTCGGAACCCATGCCCAGTACGACCAAATTAATGCGGAGACCGTATGATGAACATCAAACCCATTCGCAGCCAAGACGACTTGAATGCAGCCTTTGCGCGCATCGAGCAACTCTGGGGTGCTGACGTCGGTTCGGCTGAAGGTGATGAGCTGGAAATCCTTGCCTTGCTAATCGAAAAATATGAGGACGAGCACTACCCAATGCCGCCTTCCGACCCAATTGAGGCCATCAAATTCCGGATGGACCAGCAAGGCTTGACCGCGCGCGACTTGGAACCGTTCCTCGGTTCGAGCGGGCGTGTATCTGAAGTGCTGAACCGCAAACGCAAACTGAGTCTGGCGATGATTAAACGCCTTCACGATGGATTGCGAATCCCTTACGAGAGCCTTTTAGCGGACGTTGCCTAATACGTGACGGCATCGACCAATCCTATCAACATCTCAAATAGAGCCGGTCCATCGTGACCGGTTTTTCATGTCCTCGTTATTAGTCATCACCACCCTCATCACATCCTGAAATAACTCACTACGCCTCCCGCAGTCCTTACCAGGCGCGGCTTCTACACTTCGGAACAACCCACTCACCCACCCGCCAGTGTCGCCCCTGGTGGTTATAGTGTTGATCATTAAATTTCAGTAGGTATAGTACCCACCAAGCACACCGCACGGAGGTGTTGTGAATAGCCGATTCTTGATAAGCCAGATCATTGCAGACGGTTGGTATCTGGTGCGGGGCAGTCATCATCACTTCAAGCACCCGACCAAACCGGGGTTGGTCACGGTTCCTCATCCGAAGAAGGATCTGCTCAAGAAAACGGCCATCAGTATTTTGCAACAGGCGCTGCTTCAGACGGCCCATTGCGCGACGTTCCCGGAGGACGATGAATATGCTTTACCCGATTGCGATTTCCATGGGCGATGACAAACACGCCTGGGGGGTTGAAGTGCCGGATATCCCAGGGTGTTTTTCCGCAGGCGACGACCTCGACGAGGCCATGGCGATGGCGCGTGAGGCCATTGAGGGATATTTTGAAATTCTGGCTGAAGACGGCTCGCCGATTCCGCCGGCCAACACCGTTACCTTGCACGCCGCCAATCCGAAATATGCCGGCTGCACCTGGGCACTGGTTGACATTGATGTGACCAAATATCTGGGAAAGGCGCAGAAACTCAACATCACGTTGCCTGGCTATTTGCTGAATCGCATTGATGAATATGTATTGCACCATCCTGAAGAGAAGAGCCGCTCCGGCTTCCTGGCTTCGGCAGCGCTGAAGGTGTTGCAACAAGGCCGGTGAGAAGCCACCACCACCTGTGGGAGCGAGCTTGCTCGCGATAGCGCCCTGTCAGCCAACATGGATGCTGCTGATCTGACGCCATCGCGAGCAAGCTCGCTCCCACAGGACTCAGCCAGACGGCTATTTTTTCTCCGCCCCCGACTCTTGCATCTGCACCGAAGACTTGGTGCCGTCGGTGTTGTCCTTGGTCTCGTTATCCGAGTTGTCGAAACAGCCTTGCAGGGCGAACAAGCAGCAGGCAAGGCAAAAAGTGCGGGCGAGATTCATGATGTACTCCAATGCCGAGGGCTTTGAGCAGTGACCTGCGAGAGCGGCAATGGTTGCGACGGTCATCGTGCCGGACGATGAACGTCGAGGGATGCTGGCGACTGAAATGTAAGTAGAATTTTCACCGCCTCGTTGCTGTCACACCAGACAGGTGCATCCAATAAGGAAACACGGCAATGGCGTTCGCAAAAATCGCTCAAAAACTGGCCCTCTGGGCGGGGAGCCCCAAGACATTCCTGGGGGCCATCGTGTTGTTGGCACTGTGGGCAGCCAGCGGACCTTTCTTCGGTTTCAACGACACCTGGCAATTGATCATCAACACCTCGACCACCATCATCACCTTCCTCATGGTGTTCCTGATCCAGAATACGCAGAACCGCGACACGGACATCCTGCATCTCAAGGTCGACGAATTGTTGCGGGCGACCAAGGATGCACAGAACGCAATGCTCGGCCTCGAGTCGCTGGACCTCAAGCAACTGGAAGCGCTGAGAAAGCACTACCAGGACATGGGCAAAGACGAGGCCAAGAGCCTTGACGGCTTGGAACAAAAAAACAAGATCGACCTGAACCAGTGCTGATGCCTGTGCACGCGTGTTGTCAGGCCTTTTTTCGGCGGGCAAAATCAACCGGGACGCTGGCGCCCCGGTCCTGAATGTCAAAGCAGATCCGGCAGATCAACGGCTGGCCTGCAGCGCCCTGGCCATTTCGAGATGGGTCTGCAACTTGGGCAGGGTTTCGTCGGCGAAGGCCTTGATCTCTGGTACTTCGGTGGTCTGGGCCTGCTGCTGGATTTGCGCGATGGCCTCCTCGGTAGCCTTGACCTGGCTGGCGGCATACGCGGCTTCGAACGACTCGCCTTCCGTGACCTGTGGCATCAACGCCTTGGCCTTGTCGGCCACTTCCTCCCGGGGGGCGACAGGCAAGTCGAGCTTCTTGGCGATCTTCGCCAGATGTTGATTGGCGGTGGTGCGGTCGTTGATCACCATAATGGTGTAGTCCTTGACCTCCCTGGATTCGGCTTTTGCGTGGGCCATGCGACTTGTCTCGATGTCGGCCATGCCCTTGGCAGAAGCATCGTCGATGAATTCGGCAGGCGATTGGGCCCAGGCACTGTTGGCACCCAGGCCCATCAGCACGACGAGACTGGTGGTGCGAAAAAAGCTGGCCATACGGCTCATGGTCGCGCCCTCCTCTGATAAAAGTTCTGGTGGGTTATCCACCGTTGAATCAGAACCAGCCATGAATATTCAGCGAGACGTCCGACCCGGCTTTCGACGGGCTTCTATCGACGGTCGTGATGGTGGTTCTCCCATCTTTGCGACCTGCTTCAGACACCTTCGTTCGATCATGAGCAATGTTTGTCGGATAAACATTGCTTGAACCAGGCATGGTTCAGCCCTCCTTACTCGTGAATACCGGGCACGCAGGCCCCGTCTTGTATTCGAATGGGATACGCGCTGAAGGTTTGAGAAAGGTGCTGGCGCCACGACGAACGGTGACGCACTATCAAATACCAAACGCCCGGTGATTGTGGCGTTTGGCGGCGTACATCGCCTCGTCGGCGTGGCGGAACAGCGCGATATCTTCAGTGCCATGGTCGGGGAAGCAGGCCACGCCGATGCTCGGCTCGATGCTCAGGCAGTGCCCGTCCAGGCGCAGCGGCTGGACCAGTGCATGGTGGATTTTTTCCTGCACGCTGCGGGCATCCTCCAAGGCCTGGATGCTGTGCAGCAGGACCACGAACTCGTCTCCGCCGATGCGCGCCACGGTGTCGGTGTCGCGGATACAGCCCTTGATACGATTGGCCACCGCCTGTAACAGCATGTCGCCCACTCCGTGGCCATAGGTGTCGTTGACCTGTTTGAAACGGTCCAGGTCGATATACAGCAAAGCCATGCGCCCGGATGCGGCGCGGGCGGTCGCCAGTGCGCACTTGAAACGTTCACGGAGCAATTCGCGGTTGGGCACCTGGGTCAACTGATCGTATTGAGCCATGTGCTGCAACCGGGCGTGCAACTGCTTGCGCTCGATGGCAATGGTGATCTGTGCGCAGACGTATTGCAGCAGTTCCTTGTCCTGTTCGGTGTAGCGCTCGTTGTCCGGCGCACTCTTGACGATCAATGCGCCAATCGTGCCGTTCTGCGAATTCAGCGGCACGCCCAGCCAACACGGCGCGTCCGGCTGCGCCACCAGGTCGTCGAACCCCGCTGGCAACGAGCTGCCACCGGGCGTCAGCAGGATCGGCTGGCCGCTGCGAATCACCTCGGCGCACAAACGCCCGGTGACCGTGCCCGGCAACTCAGGCTGGCCTTCCCGATCATCGACGTGATAGGGGAAGTTCAGCTGCGAACATTGTTCGTCATACAGCGCCACCGAGAAATTCAGCGCCGGCAGCCACTCACCGATAATCAGATGGACGCGCTTGAACAGCGCCAGCAAGTCAGCCGCAGCATGGGCCGCCTCGGAAATCGCATACAACGCCGCCTGCCGGGACTCGGCCTGCTTGCGTTCAGTGATGTCCCGGGCCACGGCAATGCGCAGTTGGTCCACCGGCGACCAGCGCGCCGACCACAGGATGTGTACCACCCGCCCGTCCTTGCGCAGGTAGCGATTCTCGAAATTGAGCTTGGGCTCGCCCTCCATGATCTCCCGCGCCGCCTCGAGGGTCCGCTGGCGGTCGGCAGGGTGCACCAGATCGATCATCGGCTGGCCGATCAGCTCCTGCGGGGTGTAGCCGAAAATGCGCTCGCAGGCGGCACTGACAAACACGAAACGCCCTTGACCGTCGACGGCACACACGGCGTCCAGCAGAAGGTCGATGTAGCTGGCCAGCGGCGCGGAACTTGAAGTGTCCATGGGGCTGGAGGTCATCCGGATAATGCAACGGTGAGCGAAGCGGGCGATGGTCGGTTCGTGACGCTGTACAACCAGCGAGACCGACGCGTCCAATACCGATGAGGATAGCGCAGGCGATCAGACTTAAGGGGATGAAACGCTTGGCAGGCGCTGCCACTCAACTCGACACAGCCCATTACGGCTCCGTAAAAAACACCATGCCGGCATACGGAGCCTGTCGACAGGCCTTCAGCCGCGACGCCAGGTCGCCCACATGGGCTTCCAGCTTGTGCCCGTCCGGGTCGAGAAAGTAGAACGAATCACCCTCGCTGCGGTTGTCTCGCCACGACGACACCTGGGCCGCGTGCAGCCGCGCCACCAGCACGGGAAAATGCTCGGCGCTGATGCTGAATGCGTAATGGGTGTAGTCCGCGGTCGGCTCGGGCCTGCGCAATGGGTCGAGAGACAGGCATAACCACAAACCCGGCAGCGATAAATACGCCCCGCTGTTCCACCTGGCCTCAAGACGCAGCTGCAAGAGCTCGCCATAAAAAACCACACTGCGATCCAGGTCGGTGACCGCAAGGGTCAGATGATTGAGGCCTGAGAGCATCAGCAAGCAACCTTCAGAAAAGCGTGATCACCCAGCGGGCCTGGGGCAAATCCGTGGTGTTCCCAAGCTCCGACAGTGCCGATGGATTCCCCGGCCAGGGTCCTAGGCAAAGTCCTACGTGGAAATCCCCAGTGACACTCAAACATGCCGGAAACAGCCGATTCAAAGCCCTGCACAACAATCTGTAAAGTCTGGAAACACACCACTCTCGCAACACCCACGGACAGCACCATCAACCAAGGAATGTAATCGCGCCATGGACCAGACTGCTCAACCACCTCATTACTTCACCAACTACCGCAAGCTCATTTCCCTCGCTGACCAGGATTGGCAGGGCACCGAGGCCGGAAAAATCTCAGGGCTGAATGTCGAGGTCAAGACCCCCAACGTGCTGGTTGACCAATACGGTCGGACCTTTCATCACTTCTGTACCACGTCCTACCTGGGCCTGGACTATCACCCCGCGCTGCTGGACGGCGCCATGACCGCCCTGTGGGAAACCGGGACCCTGCGGGTCGCCAACTCAAGGAATCGCTGCAAGCTGGCGATCCTGGACCAGTACGAAAGCCAACTGTCGGAGCTGTTCGGCGCCAGTTGCCTCAGTGCCCTGTCTTGCAGTGCGGCAAGCGCCGGGATCCTGCCGTTGCTGGCCAGCGGCGCATTCACCGACCATCGCGCGCCCGTTATGGTGTTCGACAAACAGGCCCATTATTCGATGAACCACAGCAAGGCTGCCTGCGCCGATGAAACCCAGGTCATCACCTGCCCGCACAACGACATGGACTTCATCGAAGACGTGTGCAAACGCCAGCGCGACGTGGCGTATGTGGCCGACGGCGCCTACAGCATGGGCGGGATGGCGGACCTGGACAGCCTGATGTATCTCAAGCAGCGCTATGGCTTGTTTCTTTACCTGGACGACTCCCACGCCCTGTCTGCCGTCGGGGAATCCGGCGCCGGCCTGGTCCGTTCGCGCATCCCGGCAGTGGACGAGCGCACCCTGATCGTCGCCTCGCTGGCCAAGTCATTCGGTGCCAGCGGCGGGCTGGTCATGTTTGGCTGTGAACGGTACAAGGCGCTGGTGCAGCGCTACGGTGGGCCGAGCAATTGGTCCCAGAGCCTGAACGCGGCGGCCATCGGTGCCGGCATGGCGTCGATCCGCCTGCACCGCAGCCGCGAATTCAGTGCCTTGCAGGAGCGTTTGCAGGCTAATATCCGCCTCTTCGACAGCCTCGTGCGCACCGGACAGCGCGGCACACCCATGGCGATCCGTATGGTGCCTTGCGGTGAAGCGGCCCTGGCCAACAGCCTGGCGGTCGAACTGGCCGAACGGGGGTATTTCACCTCGGCGGTATTTTTTCCCGTGGTGCCGCAAGGCAAGGCTGCCATCCGCATTACCCTGCGCGCCGACATGGAGCCGGACGTGATTCGCTCGTTTTGTGAAACGATCACCGAACTGCTGCTGACCCACGGGCGTGACCTCCGCCCTTGAGACAGGACGCTCGATGAAGAACCGTACAACCCTGATCCTTACCTGCACCACCGTTTTCCTGGCACAACTGGGCATGAGCATCTACTTGCCGGCCCTGCCCGCTATCGCCCGGGACCTGGGTGCCGATGCGTCCCAGGTTTCCTGGGGCCTGTCGGTATACCTGATCGGCATGGCGCTGCCCATGTTGCTGTGGGGCAGCCTGAGCCAGCGCTTGGGGCGCAAACCGGTCTTGCTGGCAGCACTGGGGTTGTATGGCCTGGGCAACCTGGCCCTGCCGCTGGGCACAAGCGTGGAGGCGTTCCTGACGTTCAGGTTGATTCAGGGCATCGGTGCCAGCGGTATTTCGGTGATGGCGCGGGTCTTGATTCGCGACAGTTTCAGCGGCGACCTGCTGGCCAAGGCCCTGTCCTGGATATCGATCGCCTTTGTGATTGCCCTCGGTATCGGCCAATACCTGGGCTCGCTGATCCAGGCCGCTTTCGGCTGGGAGGCGATTTTCCAGGGGTTGGGCGCCGTCAGCCTGGCCATGGCAGCGGCGGTGTCCCGGGCCAGGTTCCCGATGTTGGTGCACGCCAGCAATGGGCAATCGGCGTGGGGGATCTACGGGCAGATAGTCCGGCAACGCGCGTTCCTGTTGCCGGCCTTGGCCGGTGGGCTGGGTTACGGCGTGATCGTCGCTTTCAATACCGCCGCGCCGCTGATCCTGCAGGAAAGCTTCCACTGGTCAGCCATCGAATACGGCCTGCTGGGCTGGCCGATCAGTGCGGCGTACCTGCTCGGGGCGCTGGCGGTGAACGCGTTTGTGCTGCGCACCGGTCAACGGCGAATGATGGGCTGGGGCATCGTACTGGTGCTGGGCGGCAGCATGACCATGCTGGCAGGCAGCCTCACCCTGAGCAGCATCGCGCTGCTCTTCTGGCTGCCGTATTGCTTCGCGGTGTTTGGTCAATCGTTGATCTACCCCATCAGCCTGTCCCTGGCCAACGAAGGCTCACCGGTGGCCGGCGCTTATGCCATGGCGTTGAGCGGGTTCCTGCATCAACTGATGGCCTCGGTGATCGGCGCCACGGCCAGCCTGTTGTTGAGCCAACAGGCTTGGCCATTGGCGGCGTTGTGCGCGCTGCTGGGGGCGGCGGCGATGCTCTGTGTGAGGTTCGTGCCGCCCCGGGTCGCTTAGAACGCGCTGCGGAAAATCTCTTCGATCTGCCGCTGGTCCGCCGCCCGTGGGTTGGTCAGGCCGCACGCGTCTTTCAAGGCGTTGGCGGCCAGCAACGGCACGTCGTTGAGGCGCACGCCCAAGTCACGCAAACCGGCCGGAATGTCCACGTCATGGGCCAGGCTGCGGATCGTCGCAATAGCTTCCCGGGCCCCCTCTTCCGGGCTGAAGCCACGTGTATCGGCGCCCATGGCATGGGCCACGTCGCTCAGGCGAGCGGCGCACACCGAGGCGTTGAAGCTCTGTACATGGGGCAACAACACCGCGTTGCACACGCCATGAGGCAAGTCGTAAAAACCACCCAGTTGATGGGCCATGGCGTGCACAAACCCCAACGACGCATTGTTGAACGCCATCCCCGCGAGAAACTGCGCGTAGGCCATGTTTTCCCGCGCCACCAGATCGTTGCCGTCGCGCACGGCCAGGCGCAGGTTGTCGCTGATCAGGGTCATGGCCTTCAGGGCGCAGGCATCGGTAATCGGATTGGCGGCAGTGGACACATAAGCCTCGATCGCGTGGGTCAGCGCATCCATGCCGGTGGCAGCCGTCAGGCCCTTGGGCATCGCCACCATCAGCGCCGGGTCGTTCACCGACATCAGCGGGGTCACGTTGCGATCGACAATGGCCATTTTCACGTGGCGTGTCTCGTCGGTGATGATGCAAAAGCGGGTCATTTCGCTGGCGGTGCCGGCCGTGGTGTTGATGGCGATCAGCGGCAATTGCGGCTTGCTCGAACGGTCGACGCCTTCATAGTCACTGATCTGCCCGCCGTTGGTGGCACACAACGCGATGCCCTTGGCGCAATCGTGGGGGGAACCGCCGCCCAGGGACACCACGAAATCGCACCGGTTCTCCATCAACAAACCCAGGCCGAGCTCGACATTGGCAATGCTCGGGTTGGGCTTGGCACCGTCGAAAATCACCGAATCGATGTCCTGCAACGCCAGCAGTTCGGCCACCTTGCTGGCGACGCCGGCCTTGGCCAGCCCCACGTCGGTGACGATCAGCGCCTTGCGAAAGCCGTAGTTGCGGATGGCGGTCATCGCTTCATCCAGGCAACCCAGCCCCATGATGTTCACGGCGGGAATGAAAAAAGTACTGCTCATGGGGTCACACTCCTGGTAGAGGCCGGATCGGCGGGACCTACAGAATGACCCAGTAGTCACGACGTATCTTGATCTGGCTCAAGACTGGGGCGTGATAAAGTCGCGGCCTGCCTTTGCCACGTTTTGAGATGATCCTTGCGATGACCGATTTCCAGGAATACGACACCCGGCTCGAAGACTGGGAGGCCGTGCGCGCCGATACCGCCTTCAGCGGCCTGCTGGTGGGCAATGGGGCCAGCCGCGCGGTGTGGGACGATTTCGGCTATGACTCGCTGTTCGAAAACGCCCGCACCGTCGAGGAGAAACCCTTGAGCCCGTCGGAACTGAGCGTGTTCGACGCGATGCAGACGCGCAGTTTCGAACAGGTGCTCGGGGCGCTGAAAACCACCAGTCGGGTCAACAAGGCCCTGGCCGTCAGTTCCGCCGCCCCGCGTAACCGCTATTACGCGATCAAGGAAGCGCTGATCAACACCGTGCACGCGGTGCACATCCCGTGGCGGCTGGTGCAACCGTCGACCCTGGCGACGCTCAACCAGGAGCTGAGCCGCTACCGCACGGTGTTCACCACCAACTACGACCTGCTCAACTACTGGGCGATCCAGCATGGGGCCGAGACCATCAGCGACCTGTTCTTCGGCGATGATCACAGTTTCGACCTGAGCCAGGTGACCACGGACAAACCGCGCTTGCTGTACCTGCACGGTGGCCTGCACCTGGTACGCAACCAGGACGGCACGGCGCGCAAGCTCACGTCCACCGAAGGCACCTTGCTGGGCAGTTTCGCCATCAACAACACGATCAAGACCCTCGACGACGTGCCGCTGTTCGTCAATGAAGGCTCCAGCGCGGACAAGCTCAAGACCATCCGCAGCAGCGATTACCTGTCGTTCTGCTACGACCAGTTGCTGCGCCATGGCGACAACCTGTGCCTGTTCGGCCATGCCCTGGGCGAGCAGGACCGGCACATTGTCCATGCCCTGCGCCTGGCCGCACCGAAAACCGTGGCGATTTCGATCTACCCGCGCAGCCAGGCGTTCATCCAGCATCAGAAACGGCATTACGCCAAGGTCTTCCATGGGCTGGAGGTGCAATTGCGCTTCTTCGATGCCAAGAGCCATCCACTGGGCGATCCGAAGCTGTCGGTGCCGGTGGAGGTTTAAAGGCAGGGTAAAAAACGTGTAGCGAGGGGATCTATTTGTGGGAGCAAAGCTTGCTCGTGATGAACAATGGCTCGCTTAGCCTGCACAACCGCAGCGCCTGGATCGCGAGCAAGCGTTGCTCCCACACATGATTCCCCTCCACAGGCCAGGCGCCCTTATTGCTGTCCCGTCAGAGCGCAGCCACGGTCTTGTCCTTGATGACCGTCGTCGGTCCGTTGGCCTTGACGCTGGCGATGCCTTTGTCCCGGGCGGCGTCCGATGAATACGCCTCACTGCTGCCAATCACTTCATGGTTACCGGCCTTGAGGTTGAAGTACGGATGGCCGTCCTTGGTGTTCTTGAGTTCATAGCGCTCGGCCAACGGGCTGTTTTTCTGCACCGCAGCAATGCCGCCGTCGACGCCGCTGCGGGTGGTGTACAGCTCGCTGGTCAAGATGGTCTCGGCGTTGGCCGCCTTGAGTACAAACCGAAACTGGCCACTGCTGCTTTTGCTGATTTCGTACCATCCGGACATGATTGTTCTCCAGGCAATGAGGGCATGTCCCGAGAGTAAAGACCCGCTGCGCTTGCCTTGCCAGTGCGTTACTACAAAGTGATAGCCGTGCCCAGCAGGGTCAGGAACCCCGCCAGCCAGCTCGGGTGCGCAGGCCAGGCCGGTGCAGTCGCCAGGTTGCCTTGAACATGGCCTTGGGTCACGGGAATGTCGATATAGGTCCCGCCCGCCAGGCGTACTTCCGGGGCACACGCCGGGTAGGCGCTGCATTCGCGCCCTTCCAGAATGCCCGCCGCCGCCAGTAATTGCGCGCCGTGGCACACCGCGGCAATCGGCTTACCCGCCAGGTCGAAATCGCGCACCAGTTGCAGGACCGCTTCGTCCAGGCGCAGGTATTCCGGCGCGCGACCGCCCGGCACCAATAACGCGTCGTAGTCGGCGGCTTCGACACCGGCGAAATCATGATTGAGGGCAAACAGGTGCCCCGGTTTTTCGCTGTAGGTCTGGTCGCCTTCAAAGTCGTGGATCGCCGTGCGCACGGTCTGCCCGGCCGTTTTGTCCGGACACACTGCGTGCACAGTGTGGCCGACCATCTGCAACGCCTGGAACGGCACCATGACTTCATAATCTTCGACGTAATCGCCGACCAGCATCAGGATTTTCTTGGCGGCCATGGGTTGGGCTCCTTTGGAAATGCGTGAGGGGTGAACGCATTAAAGGTAGTCCGGTAAGTCGGCGGATGAGCGATAACCCGTCATTACCTGACGGACTGCACAAAAATGAAGTGGCAGGACAGTCTGTGGGAGCGAGCTTGCTCGCGATTCAGGCGATGGGGTCTTCAGGCACACCGCGTCATCGTTCCATCGCGAGCAAGCTCGCTCCCACTGGGGCCTCAGTGCTCGAGATAACCATCCGCCCGCAGCAGCGTTTCCAGGCAATGCTCGGTGATGTGGTAGAAGGCCTTGAGTGCTTCGATCTTTGCCAGCAACTCGGTGGGATCCACAGGTTCGGCGCGTTTGACGGCCAGGATCATCTTGTTCTTGTTGGTGTGGTCCAGGGAGATGAACTCGAAGACCTTGGTCTCGTAGCCGCAGGCTTCCAGGAACAGCGCCCGTAAACTGTCGGTGACCATTTCCGCCTGCTGGCCCAGGTGCAGACCGTATTGCAGCATCGGCTTGAGCAAGGCCGGGCTCTGGATCTGCAGGCGGATCTGCTTGTGGCAGCACGGCGAGCACATGATGATCGAGGCACCCGAGCGAATGCCCATGTGGATCGCGTAGTCGGTGGCGATGTCGCAGGCATGCAAGGCAATCATCACATCCACCGCGCTCGGCGCCACGCTGCGCACGTCACCGTGCTGGAAACTCAGGCCCGGGTGCTCCAGCCGCGCGGCGGCTTCGTTGCACAGCTTGACCATGTCTTCACGCAGCTCGACACCGGTCACCACGCCTTCGGCCTGCAAGGTGTTGCGCAGGTAATCGTGGATGGCGAAGGTCAGGTAGCCCTTGCCCGAACCGAAATCCGAGACCCGCACCGGTTGGTCCAGGGCCAGTGGCGAAGATGTCAGCGCGTGGCTGAAGACCTCGATGAACTTGTTGATCTGCTTCCACTTGCGCGACATCGCCGGAATCAGCTCGTGCTTGTGGTTGGTCACGCCCAGGTCGGCCAAAAATGGCCGGTTCAGGTCGAGGAAGCGGTTCTTCTCGCGGTTGTGCTCGGCAGACGGCACTTCTCGCAGTTGCTGGGGCTTGCTCTTGAACAGCGAGCTTTTGCCCTTTTTGCTGTACTCCAACTGCGCCTCGTCAGTGACCGCCAGCAAATGCGCGTTCTTGAACGACGCTGGCAACAGCGCGGCGATAGTGTCCACGCCTTCGGCCAGGGGGAGATTCTTGGTGATGTCGCGAGTCTTGTAGCGGTAGACGAAGGACAGGCACGGCTGGTCCTTGACCGTCAGCTGCTTGATGATCAGCCGCTGGAGGTCCACCTCATCCCCGACGTACTTGGCCAGCACCAGTTTGATGAAAGCGTTTTGTTCAAGGCTGGTGTGCAGCAGTTCGATGAACTGGGCGTGGTGATCCGGCGCGGGACGGGCTGGAGTTGCGGTGGCGGACATGGACAAGCGGCCTCGGGGCGGGCGGATCGGGAATGCCGGTATTTTAGGGGGGATGGGCAGCGAGGGCACGGAAAAGTTGGTGTGGCGAGCAGTAGCCTCTGTGGGAGCAAGGCTTGCCCGCGATGAATACGCCGCGACTCGGCAGGCAAAACCGAGTCATCGTTCATCGCGAGCAAGCTTTGCTCCCACAGGCTTGTGCCGACAGGAAACTTTCAGCCCAGCACCACCAACCGATTCGGCAGCTCATTGCGCTCATGAGTCACCGGCACATGTTCCTTGAGCAATTCGCCGCAGGCTTGGATACACGTCACGAACCCCTGCAAGGTCTGCCCCTGGCGCACCTGCTGGGTGAACGTTGCGACGATGGCGTCCCAGCATGTGTTGTCCAGGTGTCTGGAAATGCCTTCATCGACGAGGATTTCCACATACCGCTCGGCCTCGCAGACAAAGATCAGCACGCCCGTGCTGCCCACGGTGTGGTGCAGGTTTTGCTCGAGAAATTGCCGGCGTGCCAGGTTGGAGGCCCGCCAGTGACGCACGGAACGGGGGATCAGGTGAGTGGTGATCCTTGGGATGCGAAACACCAGGCACAACACGATGAAACTGACCCACTGCACCAGCAACAGGCTGTGCAGGGCCAACCAACCGGTGAGGTAATGGACCGCGCCGGGCACCACCAGCGCCAGCAGGCTCGCCCATAGCAGCGGGATGTAAGCGTAGTCGTCGGCGCGGGCGGCCAGCACCGTGACCAGTTCGGCGTCGGTATGCTGCTCGACCCGGGCGATGGCCTCGGCGACCTTGCGTTGTTCGTGTTCAGTCAGTAATGCCATGGTTAAAAGTGCCTGCTCATTAT